>NZ_DASYBS010000126.1:0-15142 GCF_036500665.1 Cedecea sp. | reverse complement strand
CTGAGAGCGTCGGGAACGCATCTCAGCCGACCCAGGACTGGGAGATAAAACGGAGGTCTGCCGCTTTAGCGGTCGATTTATTTCGCCGGGAGTCCGGGGTCTCGGGGAAGTGACGGTGACTTCCCCGAGTCGTTCACCGGTTCGGTGGCTGCATATAAAACAGGACTGGAAGTGAACGGAATCTCATCTGCCCCTGCATTATCGTGGATATTTGCCACGAAGAGGCAGAACTGGAAAAAGAGCAAAAAAAAGCCCTCACGCGCAGGTGAAAGCTCTCTATTTATCCCCTCTCCCCCATGGGGAGAGGGTCAGGGTGAGGGGAAAACTACTCGTTAATCCTTGGATGCTGCTGCACCAACAGCGTTCGCTTCGCCTGCAGATCTTCGATTTCCTTATCCAGGTCCTCGATTTTCTGCTCGATATTGTCGTGGTGCTCCTGAACAATTTCACGCGCTTCCGCAATGTCCGATGCCGCCGGTGTTGCGCCTTTCAGCGGTTTATTGGCGGTCTCTTTCATGGTGACAGCGGTAATAAAGCCGATAATCGCCACCACCATCAGGTAGTAAGCCGGCATCATCAGGTTTTGTGTACTCTCGACCAGCCATGCGGCAACCGTTGGCGTCACGCCCGCAATCAGCACCGAAATGTTAAAGGCGCTGGCCAGGGCGCTGTAGCGGATATGGGTCGGGAACATGGCCGGCAATGTGGATGCCATCACGCCGATAAAGAAGTTCAGCACCACCGCCAGGATCAGTAACCCGGCAAAGATCAGCCCAATCACGTTGCTGTTAATCAGCATAAAGGCCGGAATCGACAGCAGGAACAGGCCGATACTGCCCATGAAGATAAACGGCCGACGGCCAAAGCGGTCGCTCAGCAGGCCGATCATCGGCTGCACAAACAGCATCCCCACCATAATGGCGATGATGATCAGCACCCCGTGCTCTTCCGAATAATGCAGGTTATGCGAAAGGTAGCTCGGCATGTAGGTCAGCAGCATGTAGTAGGTGACGTTGGTCGAGATAACAATGCCAATACAGACCAGCAGGCTGCGCCAGTGCTTGGTGGCAATCTCTTTGAACGAAACTTTTGGACCGTCTGCCAGACCTTCGCGATCGCCCTGTTCCATTTTCTCAACGTGCTGCTGGAACGCCGGAGTTTCTTCCAGCGCGTGGCGCAGGTAGAGGCCGATGATGCCTAACGGCAGCGCGAGGAAGAACGGAATACGCCAGCCCCAGTCGAGGAAGTTCTCTTCGCCGACGATAGCGGTGATAAGCACCACCACGCCCGCGCCGCAGACGAACCCGGCAATCGAACCGAAGTCCAGCCAGCTGCCCATAAAGCCGCGCTTACGGTCAGGCGAGTACTCCGCCACGAAGATAGAGGCCCCGGTGTATTCGCCGCCTACCGAGAAGCCCTGAGCCATTTTAGCCAGCAGCAGCAGGATAGGTGCCCAGATGCCGATGGTGGCATAGGACGGAATCAGCCCGATAGCAAACGTACTGAGCGACATGATGACGATGGTGATAGCCAGGATTTTCTGACGACCGTATTTATCCCCTAGCATCCCGAAGAACAGGCCGCCCAGTGGACGTATCAGGAAAGGAACAGAGAAGGTCCCCAGCGCGGCGATCATCTGAACGCTCGGACTGGCATCCGGGAAGAAGACTTTACCTAGTGCGTAAGCAACAAA
Organism: Cedecea sp.; assembly: GCF_036500665.1. Classification (NCBI taxonomy): domain Bacteria; kingdom Pseudomonadati; phylum Pseudomonadota; class Gammaproteobacteria; order Enterobacterales; family Enterobacteriaceae; genus Cedecea; species Cedecea sp. Next base: position 13,449 of record NZ_DASYBS010000126.1, on the reverse strand, counting down.
ACCGTAAACACCGAAATCAAACCATTCCATCGCGTTACCGAGCGAAGCGGCAGTGATGGCTTTTTTCAGACGCGCATCATCAATGATAGTGACATCACTGACCTTGATCGGTCTGACTTTCTTTTTCCTTTTTAGCATTTTTTATCCTCGAGTTTTCCTTGCGGGGGTAAAAATTCCCTCTGTAAGTGTAGTGGGCCAGACGACAAATGCTGGCTAAAACTGCAGCACTCAAACATAACTGCGTTAGAAGTGAGGGATGAGTAATTTCTCTTGTGAACTATTTGAATTTGAAAGAATTACTCAGGCTTATAAATATTGTGGTCAATATTCATAACTGTGATCAATATCAAAATTTTTCACTAAAGTAAAATTTTGCCCCGCCGACATAACATGCATACCATCAAAGAATTAACATCTGGATAACCTCTCAAAGGGAGTTGCTATGTCCGCCCATGTGCCGGTCACCCAGCGTGAATACACGCTCGATGACGATACGACCCTGATGTCCACCACCGATCTGAAAAGTTACATCACGCATGCGAACGATACCTTCGTGCAGGTCAGTGGCTACCAGCTCCATGAGCTAAGCGGCGCTGCGCATAACCTCGTGCGACATCCCGATATGCCAAAGGCGGCTTTCGCCGATATGTGGTTTACCCTCCAGCAGGGCGAGCCGTGGACCGGCATCGTGAAGAACCGCCGTAAAAACGGTGACCATTACTGGGTGCGCGCCAACGCGGTGCCGGTAGTTCGACATGGCAAAACCACCGGCTATATGTCTATTCGCACCAAAGCCTCGCCGGAAGAGATTGCCACCGCAGAGCCGCTCTACAAGGCGTTGAACGAAGGGCGCAGTAACAAAACCGTTTACAAAGGGTTGGTGCTGCGTAAGGGACTGTTTGGCAAGCTGCCGACTCTGTCACTGCGTTGGCGTATCCGCGGACTAATGGGCGGTTTGTTTATTCTGCTGATGGCCTCGGCGTTCGTGCTGGGGCAAAGCCCGCTGCAAATGCTCGCCATCGCGGCGTTTACCGCCTTAGCTTGCGCATTGCTGGAATGGCAAATTGCTCGCCCGCTGGAAAACGTTGCCCGCCAGGCGCTGGAAGTGGCGACCGGCAACAGCCACCGCGTGAAGCACCTTCAGCGCAGCGATGAAATCGGCATTATCCTGCGCTCCATCGGTCAGCTCGGGCTGATGTGCCGCTGGCTGATTAACGACGTCAGTAGTCAGGTAGCCAACGTACGTAGCGGCAGTGAGGCGATGGCGAAAGGGAATGACGATCTCAATGAGCGTACCCGCCAGACGGTGGCCAACGTGCAGCAGACGGTTGCCACCATGAACCAAATGGCGGCGTCGGTACAAACCAACTCGGAAACCGCGTCGGCGGCGGACAAACTCTCCAGCTCCGCCAGTGATGCGGCGGCGCAGGGTGGCCAGGCTATGGAAACCGTGGTGACCACCATGGACGACATTGCCGACAGCACCCAGCGCATCGGTTCCATCACCAGCCTGATCAACGATATCGCTTTCCAGACCAATATTCTGGCGCTTAATGCCGCTGTAGAAGCCGCCCGTGCCGGTGAGCAGGGCAAAGGGTTTGCCGTGGTGGCCGGGGAAGTACGTAACCTGGCGCAGCGTAGCGCCAGCGCGGCCAACGACATCCGCAAGCTGATTGACGCCAGCGCCAGCAAGGTGCAGTCCGGCACGGTGCAGGTTCACGAGGCGGGGCGCACCATGCAGGACATCGTGGCGCAGGTGCAGAACGTCACCCGGCTTCTCGGGCAGATAAGCCATGCCACTTCAGAACAGGCCGATGGCCTGGCGGACATTACCCGTGCCGTGGCGGAACTGAACGCCATCACGCAGAAAAATGCCGAGCTGGTGGAAGAGGGGGCCCAGGTGTCGGCGATGGTTAAACACCGCGCGACTCGCCTGCAGGATGCGGTCACGGTTCTGGGGTAAAGTGTTCGGAGCGGGTAGCCTGCGCTATCCGCTCAACTCCGCTTATACAAACGACGGGGATGACCAATCTTGCCGTACAGCATCTCGACGCTGAGAAACCCCTTTTCAACGCAGTGTTCCAGGTAGCGACGGGCGGTGGTTTTGCTTAGCTTCGTTTCACTGACCACGTCGTCAACTGAGAAACAGCGTTGGGCTTCGCCTTCGCGGAACAGGCGCTGCACCAGCTCCAGCGTATTCTCCTCAATCCCCTTGCTCCCGGCGTCCAGCGGGGCGTTTCGCGCCTGGAGTTCATACAGCTTATCGACGTTTTGCTGATCCACCACCTTCCATTCGCGCTGCTGCTGGCTGAACTGGACGAAGCGCTCCAGCGAGTGACTCAGGCGCTTCCATGACACCGGCTTGAGGATATAGTCAAACGCGCCGCTGCGAATTGCCTGACTGCAGGTATCCATGTCACTGGCGGCGGTAATGAAAATAACCGAGCAGGCGTGCTGTTTTAGCAGGTCGCTGCCAAATAGCGTGATGCCTTTTCCATCCGGCAAATAGTTATCCAGCAGGATAAGCTGCGGCTGTTTTTCGAGCATCAGGCGCTGAGCGGCCGCCAGGCTGTTGGCGATACCCACCAGATTGAGATGGGGGTGCTTATCAATCAGTTCCGCGTGAAGTGAGGCAAGTTCACTCTCATCCTCTACGATAAGCACATCAATCATTTCTTTTTGCATACTCAAAGCCTTACGTTGGGTCGAGGTTACTGCCCGCAGCGATAACATCGGGAATAAATACCGAGAAAACGGTCCCGCTCGGCAGATTATCAGAAACCTCGACTGTGCCTTTCGCTAACGCCACATAGCTGGCGATAAGATGCAGGCCGAGCCCGTGGTCGCCGTGGGTTTTGGTGGTGACCCCCGGCGTGAAAATATGGTCGCGCAGTTCAGGCGCAATGCCGACACCGTGGTCGGCGACCTCGATGACTAACTCCCGGTCGTTCATCACGATATAGACTTCAACCGGCTGATGTTCACCCTCAGAGCGCTGGGTTGCCTCAATCGCGTTGTCCAGCAAGTTACCGATGATGGAAATCAGCTCTGATTCCGGCACGTTAGACGGCATTCTCGTCATACTGCAGGCCGGGTCGAATGCCAGCGATACGCCTTTCTCTCGAGCCCTGGCGTATTTGCCCAGCAGCAGGCCACACAGCGTGGCGGAACAGAAACGCGCGGAGACAAAATCCAGCACCTCTTGTGCGTGCTCGGACTGCGCTTTGATGTAGCGTTTAGCATCATCGTAGCGCGCCATATGCAGCAGCCCGGCAAGCGTTGCCATGCGGTTAAGCTGTTCGTGGCGCATAATGCGCAGGTTATCCACGTAGCGCTTCACCTGGCTGAGCTGGAAGCTCAGACTATCAATATCTTTGCGGTCGCGGAAGGTGATGACCCAGCCCTGAAGTTCGCCTTCCAGTTCAATTCGCACCCGGCTGGCGAGCACGCTGAGATCGTTAAAGGCGCAGATTTCATCGTGGGTGTCTCGCGCCAGCATCACCTGCGGATCAAAGAAGGTGACCGGCTCGATCACCGCGGAAATCTGCTTTCCCCTGATCTCGCGCGAAGGCTGTTCCAGGCCAAGCAATTTCTTCGCCGCCTTATTGATCACCTCGATCTGCGAGTGGCTATCAATGGCTATTACTCCTTCATAAATCGACTCCATCATCGCTTTTTGCTGGCGTACCAGCAGGCTGATTTGTCGAGGCTCCAGCGAAAACATCTGCTTCTTGATGCTGCGCGTGAAGTACCAGGAGAAGACGAACAGCGCCAGCAGGAGGATGACCGCCGCGAGCAAAATATTGATCACCTTGCCGGAGGTCACATCATCAAGATAGCTTTTCAGATAGCCCACCGAGACGATACCGATCACTTTACCGTGCTGGTCGAATATCGGCGCTTTACTGCGCAGCGACAGGCCGAGACCACCCTTACGTAACGTGGTGATGCTTTTGCCCTGCAGCACCTCTTCGTTATCGCCGCCGACGAGAGTTTTGCCCACGCGGTCGGCATGGACCGAATGGTAGAGATGAATGCCCTGCTCGTCACCGATCACGATAAAGCTGGCATCACTATGGACGACCAGTTTTTGCATAAAGTTGTGTATTGCCGGAATATCTTTTTTTGCCACCGACTCCTGCAGGGTAGGAATTAAGGCAATATCTTCCGCCTGAATTCTCGCCCGGGTGCTCATTTCCTGATAAAGCTGGCGGCCAACGTCGAAATAGTAATAGGTGCCGAGCATGGCAAATAGCACGGAAAAGAAAGCAACCAGATAGATAAATAAGCGTATTTGAAAGGAGACTTTCATAGGCCAGCGTGTATTCAGTGAGGCAAAACGGCAGCTTAACACCTATAAACCGCTGGCTGCGCGGCTTTGAGCGAAAGTTTGAACAACCTCACGCAACGGCACTTTTCGTTAATTTCTGATGATTTTTTTCTTCCCCTTAAGATTTATCTAAGTCAGGGAATAAAAACCATAAAAACCACGCCGAAATAGAAACCATTAACACCATAGATGCCTTTAAATTAACGGTTTTAATCTGCCAGTCCTCACATTACATGGGTATTTAATCTTTTAGTCTGCCCCGACAAATTAAAAAAGGGGCTTGAATATGAGCACGACCGATGATTCCTACAACATCATTCCTGAATCTATTGATCTTAATAAGCCGACGCTCAAGGAGCGCTGGTGGCATATTCTCGACAGCTGGAAGGTGGGCATCATCCCGCTGCCGCTGTTTGTGCTGGCCGGGGCGCTGATCGCCATCGACTGCCTCGGCGGTAAGCTGCCGAGCGATATCGTGGTGATGGTAGCGACGCTGGCCTTCTTCGGCTTTGCCTGCGGCGAGTTTGGTAAACGCCTGCCGGTGATCGGTAAAATGGGCGCCGCCGCCATCTGCGCCACCTTCATCCCTTCCGCGCTGGTCTATTACGGCCTGCTGCCGGATGCGGTGGTGGAGTCCACCACCAAATTCTATAAATCCACCAACATCCTTTACCTCTACATCTGCTGCATCATCGTCGGCAGCATCATGAGCATGAACCGCACCACGCTGATTCAGGGCTTCCTGCGCATCTTCTTCCCGATGCTGTGCGGCGAAGTGGTGGGCATGGTTGTCGGCATGGGCGTTGGCCTGGCGTTAGGCCTTGAGCCGTTCCAAATCTTCTTCTTCCTGATCCTGCCGATCATGGCCGGGGGCGTGGGGGAAGGAGCGATCCCGCTGTCCATTGGTTATGCCGCGCTGCTGCACATGGACCAGGGCGTAGCGCTGGGGCGCATTCTGCCTATCGTGATGCTGGGCAGCCTGACGGCTATCGTCATTTCCGGCTGCCTGAATCAGCTGGGTAAACGCTTCCCGCACCTGACCGGTGAAGGCGAGCTGATGCCGGGCAAAACCAACGGTGGCGAAAAAGAACAAACCGCAGCCCTGTTCAGTGGCAAAGCGGACGTTACCACTATCGCTTCCGGCGCGCTGCTGGCGGTGCTGCTCTACATGGTGGGCATGCTGCTGCATAAACTGATTGGCTTGCCGGCCCCGGTAGGGATGCTGTTTGTCGCCGTGCTGATCAAGCTCTGCCACGGGGTTTCCCCACGCATGCTGGCGGGCTCTCAGGTGGTTTATAAATTCTTCCAGACCGCCGTGACCTATCCGATTCTGTTTGCCGTGGGCGTGGCGATCACCCCGTGGAACGAGCTGGTTGACGCTTTCACCCTTACCAACCTGCTGGTCATCGTCAGCACCGTCAGCGCGCTGGTGGCGACCGGCTTTTTCGTCGGGAAAAAGATCGGCATGCACCCTATCGATGTGGCCATCGTCTCCTGCTGCCAGAGCGGGCAGGGCGGCACCGGCGACGTCGCCATTCTTACCGCCGGCAACCGCATGTCGCTGATGCCGTTCGCCCAGATTGCTACCCGCATCGGCGGGGCGATCAACGTTTCGGTGGCGCTGCTGGTGCTTGGCAACTTTCTTGTCTGATTTTTGATTAACCAGGAACTGTTATGAAACTCGCAAGTTATTTACTTCAGGGTCAGCGGAGCTACGGCGTGGTGACGCCGGAAGGCATCATCGACCTGGGTCGCCGTTTGGGCTCACGTTTTGCGGACCTGAAAGCGCTGCTGGCGGCGGATGCCGTGCATGAAGCGCTGGCGTTTGCCGGGCTGAAGGCCGATGTCGCAGCCGCAGACGTTCGCTGGCTGCCGGTCATCGAACGCCCTGAAAAAATCCTCTGCGTTGGCATGAACTACGCCGACAAGCGTAAAGAGTTCGACCAGCACAACCCGGCGCCGACGCTGTTTGTACGCTTTGCTGACTCCCAGACCGGACATGATTCCCCGGTGGTGAAACCTCATCATTCCAGCGAATTTGACTACGAAGGCGAACTGGCGGTGATCATCGGCAAAGGCGGCGTGAACATTGCGGCGGCGGATGCGCTGAGCCACGTGGCCGGCTACAGCTGCTATATGGACGGTTCGGCGCGCGACTGGCAGCACACGTGGTTTACCGCCGGGAAAAACTGGCCGCAGACCGGCGCTTTTGGCCCGTGGATGACCACGGCGGATGAAATTCGCGATCCGCACGATCTGGCGATCCGCACCTGGCTGAACGGCCGCATGGTGCAGGAGGACAACACCAGCAGCATGATCCACAAGGTCGCCGAGCTTATCGAATACATCTCGACCTTCACCTCGCTCAGCGCGGGCGACGTGATCATTACCGGCTCTCCCGGCGGCGTTGGCAAAAAGCGCACGCCACCGCTGTTTATGAAGCCGGGAGACCGCATCGAGGTTGAAATTGAACGCATCGGCCATCTCAGCAACGTGATCGTTGAGTCCCGCGTGCCGCAGGTTTCAGAGGCGGTGGCCCACTAACGCTATGTTCCAGTCCAACCCTATCGAGTTCAGTACCGTCGATCCGCAGCGCCAGCCGCAGGCGCTGGCGGCCATACGGGATCTGCTGGGGCGTAACCAGCTCGGGCTGGACGGCGACATTCAGCTGTTCGTCGTCGCCCTTGCCGGGGCAAATATCGTCGGCTGTGCGGGGCTGGCGTGGCGCACCATCAAGTGCGTGGCGGTGGATGAAGCCTGGCGCGGGGACAACCTTAGCGTGCGGCTGCTGGGGGAAATTCAGCATATCGCGATGGAACGCGGGCAGGCGCATCTGTTCCTGTTTACCCGCCCGTACAACCTTGACCGGTTTCGCCAGAGCGGTTTCTGGCCGCTGGTGCAGGTCGACGAGGCTGCGGTGCTGATGGAAAACACGCCCGTGGGCATCAGCCGCTACTGCGCCGGGCTGGAGAAATTGCGCAAACCGGGAAATCGGATCGGCTCCATCGTGATGAACGCCAACCCGTTCACCCTCGGCCACCGCTACCTGGCCGAACAGGCGGCGGCGCGCTGCGACTGGCTGCATCTGTTTGTGGTCCGTGAGGACGCTTCATTTTTTCCGTTCGAGGAACGGTGGGAGATGGTTCGCCAGGGAGTGGCTCACTTACCCAACGTGATTGTGCATCCCGGCTCTGACTACCTGATCTCCCGCGCCACCTTTCCGGGTTATTTCCTGAAAGAGAGCGGGCTTATCGACAAAACCTGGAGCGCAATGGATCTGATGATTTTCCGTGACTACGTCGCTCCGGCGCTGGGCGTGACCCACCGGTTTGTCGGCAACGAGCCGTTCTGCGCCGTCACCCGCGAGTACAACCAGGCCATGCGCTACTGGCTGGAGGTGCATCGCCACCACAGCGCGGCGTCGATTCAGGTGGTCGAGCTGCCGCGTAAATGCCATGCCGCCGGACGAGAGATTTCCGCCTCTGAAGTCCGTGCCTTACTCAAGAGCCAGCAAATGGCCCGCATCCGGGAAATTGTCCCGGACAGTACCTTTAGCCATCTTCAGCGGCACTACGCGCTGGATATGGCCTGATTTCTTTAACCAGGACAAAGCCTTATGAGAATCGTAAAGCAAGCCTTAGCCGGGACGCTGGAGTCCAGCGATCTGCTGGTGAGAGTGGCCCCCGCCGAAGGCGAGTTCAGCCTGATGATCCACAGTGAAGTACAAAAGCAGTTTGGCGACCAGATTCGCCGGGTGGCGGAGCAAACCCTTGCCCAGCTCGGCGTGAAAGAAGGGATTTTTATTCTGGAAGACAAGGGGGCGCTGGACTGCGTGATCCGCGCCCGCCTGCAAAGCGCGGTGCTGCGCGGCGCCGATGCCGAAAAAATTGACTGGGAAAAACTACAATGAAAAAACTCCGTCGCAGCATGCTGTTCCTCCCCGGCGCCAACGCCGCCATGCTTTCGACCGCCTTTATCTACCGCCCGGACTCGATCATGTTCGACCTGGAAGACGCCGTGGCGCTGCGTGAGAAAGATACCGCCCGCGTGCTGGTGTTCCATGCCCTGCAGCACCCGATGTACCGCGACATCGAAACCGTGGTGCGTATTAATCCGCTGAATACGCCGTTTGGCCTGGACGATCTTGAGGCCGTGGTGCGCGCAGGTGTGGACGTGGTGCGCCTGCCGAAAACCGACACGCCGGAAGATATCTTCCTGCTGGAATCTCACCTTGAGCGCATTGAAAAAGCGTGCGGACGCGAGCCAGGCTCCACCAAACTGGTGGCGGCGATTGAATCCGCCGTGGGCGTGATTAACGCCGTCGCCATCGCGCGTTCTTCCCCGCGCCTTATCGGTATTGCGCTGGCGGCCTTTGATTACGTGATGGATATGCAAACCGAGCGCGGCGACGGCACGGAGCTGTTCTATGCCCGCTGCGCGGTGCTTCATGCCGCACGCGCTGCCGGGATTGATGCTTTCGATGTGGTTTGGTCCGACGTGAATAACGAAGCCGGGTTCCTGCGGGAAGTCGAGCTGATCCGCAAAATGGGTTTCAACGGCAAATCGCTGATCAATCCCCGGCAGATCGAGCTGCTGCATAACGCCTATGCGCCAACGCAGGACGAAGTCGACTATGCCCGCCGGGTCATTGCCGCCGCCGATGAAGGGGATCGCAACGGCCTGGGCGTGGTGTCGCTCAACGGCAAGATGATCGACGCGCCGATCATTAACCATGCGCAGGTGGTGCTTGAGCGCGCCGCGGCTTCCGGCGTGCGTCGCTAAGGATAAAAACAATGAGCAAAATGACCGAACTTTTACACCTTGAGTACCCGCACCTTTCTCACCTGCGAAGCTTTGACGGGGCACATCAAACCACGCCGTGGCTGGCGGATGCCGACGCGAAGAAAACCCGCAAGCTTTGCGACACGCTGGAGCAGGCGATTGCCCAAAGCGGGCTGAAGGACGGCATGACCATCTCCTTCCATCATGCTTTCCGGGAAGGCGATCGGGTGATTAACCACGTGGTTGCCACGCTGGCCCGCCTCGGTTTTAAAAACCTGACGCTGGCTTCAAGTTCGCTAATGACCTGCAACGAGGCGCTGATCGAGCCCATTCACGACGGCGTGATTAGCCGCATTTACACCTCCGGCATGCGCGGCAAGCTGGCGGAAGCGATTTCTCACGGCCTGATGGCGGAGCCGGTACAGATTCACTCCCACGGCGGGCGCGTGAAGCTGCTGCAGGACGGCGAGCTGAAAATCGACGTGGCGTTTCTCGGCGTGCCGTGCAGCGACGAATACGGCAACGCCAACGGCACCCACGGCAAATCCTGCTGCGGTTCGCTGGGCTACGCCAAAGTGGACGCCCATTTTGCCCGCAAGGTCGTGCTGTTAACCGAAGAACTGGTGCCGTTCCCCAACATGCCCGCCAGCCTGATGCAGGATGAAGTGGACTACATCGTCAAGGTCGATACCGTGGGCGACCCGGCCAAAATCAGCGTCGGGGCGGCGCGCGTCACCAACAACCCGCGTGAGCTGATGATTGCCCGTACCGCAGCCGAAGTCATTGAACATTCGGGTTACTTCCGCCACGGTTTTTCCATGCAGACCGGCTCCGGCGCGGCGGCCACCGCCTGCACGCGCTTTATGGAGGAAAAAATGGAGCGCAACGGCGTGGTGGCACGCTTTGCCCTCGGCGGGATCACCGGCAGCCTGGTGGATCTCCACGAAAAAGGGCTGATCGAAAAACTGCTTGATACCCAGTGTTTTGACGGTCAGGCGGCGGCCTCGCTGGCGCGCAATCCTAACCACATTGAGATCTCCACCAACGTCTACGCCAACCCCGGCGCGAAGGCCACGAGCTGCGACCAGCTTGACGTGGTGATCCTCAGCGCGCTGGAGATCGACATCGACTTTAACGTCAACGTGATAACCGGTTCCGACGGCGTGATGCGTGGCGCATCCGGCGGGCACTGCGACGTGGCGAGCGCGGCAAACCTGACGATTGTGGTTGCTCCGCTGCTGCGGACCCGAATTCCGACCGTCGTCAAACGGGTGACCACGCAAGTCACGCCGGGGGAAAGCATTGACGTGCTGGTGACGGATCACGGCGTGGCGGTTAACCCGGCCCGCCCGGAGATCCGCGCGCGGCTTGAAAGCGCGGGGATGAAGATCGTCAACATCGAAGATCTTTATCAGCGTGCTATTTCCCTGACCGGCGAACCGAAGCCGATCGAATTTACGCCGCGCATCGTCGGTGTGATCCGCTACCGCGACGGCAGCGTGATCGACGTGGTGCACCAGGTAAAAGAGGAGTAAGCCAAATGAGTGAAACGCTTCTGGAGGCGGAGGGCGTTACCCTTGCCGCCCTGCTTGAGGCCAAAGAGCGACGGGCGAATCGGCAGCACGCCTGGCTGGTTAAGCATCGCCAGCCGGTGCTTTCCCTGACGCTGGTGACGCCGGGGCCGGTGAAAGACAGTATTCGCTATCGTAACTGTATGGCGGTGGCGTTGCAGGCCTGCGACCAGCTGCTGTGGCGCTATCGCTGGTCGGTTATCGAGCGGCAGGTGTTTTGGCTGCCGAGCGGCGCCGAAGCGATGTGGAGCGTGGCGCACTCCGCCAGCGAGCTTAAAGCGGCCACGGTCGAGCTGGAGCAAACCCATCCGCTCGGCAGGCTGTGGGATGCGGACGTGATTTGCCCGCAAAACGGCCCGGTGGGGCGAACCTCGCTGGACCTGTCGGGGCGGCGCTGCCTGGTGTGCAACGAGCCCGCGCATGCCTGCGCGCGTTCTCGTCGCCACCCCATGGATGAAGTCACCGCGCGCGTTGAGAGGCTGATAGATGGCTGGTTTGCCAGGGATTAACTCAGCTTCTGCCGCCGCACCGGATGTGCCAAATCTGGTGCGGCAGGCGCTGCTGGACGAAGTTTGGTTGACGCCAAAGCCGGGGCTGGTGGACGGCGCCAACAGCGGCTCGCACCGCGATATGGATCTGCCGATGTTTCTCGACAGCATCGCCGCCATTGGCCCCTGGTTCAGCACGTTCCACGCTCTGGGGCGTGAACATGCGGGGCGCGGAGCCTGCGAGATGCTGCGGCTGATCCGTCCGGCGGGCATCGCCTGCGAGCAGGCAATGTACCAGGCCACCCAAGGGGTGAATACGCACAAAGGCGGCGTGTTTTCGCTGGGGCTGCTTTCAACCGCCACCGGCCGCCTGCAGGGGCAGGGCAAAGCGCTCACCGCATCGGCTTTATGTTCCAGCGTGAGTGAGATATGCAGTGGTATCGTGGAAAGAGAGCTGCTCGCGGCCCGTAAGGCTTCGTCGGTTGGTGAAAGGCTCTATCAGCAGTTTGGCCTGACCGGCGCACGCGGCGAGGCGGAAAGCGGATTCCTGACGGTGCGCCAGCACGTGCTGCCTTACTGGCAGACGGAGAGTTGCCCGAAACGCCGCCTGCTGAATGCGATGCTGCGCCTGATGGCCGCTAACCCGGACACTAATCTGGTTTCGCGTGGCGGACTAAACGGGCTTCGCTATGTGCAACGCTATGCTGCCCGCTTGCTGCAGCAGGGCTGGCACGAGGACCATCTTCGGCAGATGGATGCCGACCTTATCGCCCGCAATCTTAGCCCCGGCGGAAGTGCAGATCTGCTGGCGGTCAGCGTCGTTTTAGCGAAAATTGTGGTGTAACGGCTATCCAGCACGAATTTCATGCCAGTGTTGCAGGTTTTTGTCCAGGATGATGTTTCCACTCTGGAAAATAAAAGGAGTACCTCATGGCTCAGACCGCAGATAAAAACCGTCGCTTTGTGCTGGCTAAACGCCCGCAGGGAATGCCGACCCGCGAAGATCTCCATCTCGAAGAAGTAGCTGTTCCAACGCCCGGTAAAGGCGAGGTGCTGCTGCGCACGCTTTTCCTGTCCCTCGACCCGTATATGCGCGGACGCATGAGCGACGCCAAATCCTACTCGGCGCCGATTGCCATCGGCGAAGTGATTGTCGGCGGAACCGTGAGCCGGGTGGAAAGCTCGCAGCATCCTGATTATCAGCCGGGTGACCTGGTGCTGGCTGATTCTGGCTGGCAGGACTATTCGATTTCAAATGGAGAAGGCCTGCGGAAGCTGGATAAAAACATGTCTCACCCTTCCTGGGCGCTGGGGCTGCTCGGCATGCCGGGCTTTACCGGCTACATGGGGCTGACCGATATCGGTAACCCGCAGCCGGGCGAAACCGTGGTGGTGGCGGCCGCCAGCGGCGCGGTGGGCTCCATCGTGGGGCAAACGGCTCGCCTGCGCGGCGCTAAGATCATCGGCATTGCGGGTGGTGAAGATAAATGTCGCTATGTAAAAGAGACCCTGAAGTTTGATGAGTGCCTCGATCACCGCGCCAGCGATTTTGCTGCACAGCTGGCCAAAGCCTGCCCGAACGGCATCGACGTCTATTTTGAAAACGTCGGCGGCGCGGTGTTTGACGCAGTCTTCCCGCTGCTGAATACCAAAGCGCGTATCCCGGTTTGCGGCATGATCAGCCAGTACAACGGCGGCAGCAGCGCGTTTGAGCACGATCGTCTGCCTGAGCTGATGGCAACCATTCTGAAAAAACGCATGCGCGTGGAAGGGTTTATCATCAGCCAGGATTACAGCCACCGCTACGAGGAGTTCTTTAAGCAGATGAGCGAGTGGATTGCCGCCGGAGAGATTGAGTTCCGAGAAGATATCGTAGACGGGCTGGAGAATGCCGTGGAGGCGTTCCAGGGCCTGCTGTCCGGGAAGAACTTCGGCAAGTTGATTGTGAAGGTGGCGGAGTAAGGGGTTAGGCTCGTCGTCAGTATATTGAGTGTCGGGGTATATCTTTAGCCCCGTAACTGTTCCGTTCACCCGTAGGTCTGTTTTCCCTGCACGTTCAGAGCACGGTGAACGTGTCCGGGGGATAACGCCATCCCCCGAACAGCCCCGGCGCCCGACGAGCTCATCGCCGCTGAAGCGGTAAACCCACCGGCCATCACCCAAACATTCGGGGTCGTTCGCGATTCGTTCCCGACGATCGCTCTCTTTCGCTGCTCCCGGCAGCTCAACCCCGCCTGAGTTGGGTCATAACCGGGGGCGATGAGAGCCGGGAACAAGG
>NZ_DASYBS010000125.1:0-2589 GCF_036500665.1 Cedecea sp. | reverse complement strand
CTGATTTACCTCAATGCGAAATGGACGTCATATACCACACATGGAAGATAACTCATTGAAAAAAAGAATGTTAACTTCGGTCTTGAAAACCGGCGACCCGAAAGGGTTCCAGAGTTCGAATCTCTGCGCTTCCGCCAAATTTATCAAGGGGCTAGCTTAGGCTAGCCCCTTGCGTTTTTAGGCTATTGGTATACTGTTGGTATATTCACTTGGTATATTCTGCCTGTTGACAGCTAAATATATTTGTGCATTGCCTGTGTGTATCCGCTAAAAATTTCCTCCATTAGCCCACCAATTTTCTCCGTCAGCGTCACGATCGCTTCGTCCCTTCTGAGTACGACCCAGCCGTTTTTTCTGGCCAAATCCAGCCATGACTCCAGAGAAATAATCAGGTCATCTTCGCGTAGCGGTAGCTCGTTAACTGTGACGCCAGCGCGTTTGTAGCAAAGGGTTCGGGTGTCGTAACTGTTGGGCTTGGCTGGAAGGGGAGTGAGAGAGGCTGAATTCTTCTGGTTGAAATAACAATCCTCTAATTTTTCGAAGACGTCCCAAGCCTGATCGGTTTCCAGCATTTTGGCGTGGCGGGCTGCGCCGCGCTCTGTCCAGAGAATGAGAGATCGAGTTTTGGGGGAGATAGAATTTTGTGAGTGACTTAAAGTCTCTCGCAAATTTTTAAGCTCATCCCCGGCCACTTTGTAAAAATGTTTTCCTTCACTGAACCGTTCCTGATTACGAGCATAATTTTTTTTGATGTTGTCAGTACCAGTATCATAAAGCAGTGCTAATAGCTCAGTAGTAATCACTGGTGTATTTTGATGAACGGTCAGTGAAATTGATTCTGCAGAAATTTGAGTTGTCATAACGACGTCCTCCGGCGGTTTCTTCTTTTCTCACCACCGTCAGGTTCCAATCATTGGGTGGTGAACTGTGTAGGGTTGGAACTACCGGGAAACCACCGGCCAACCTTTCGGTCGCCCCACACAGCCCACCATAATGCGAAGATGTGACTATGCAAATGACAATAAAAAACACGCTCGCGGCGTGTCGTTGTCGCGGTTTCTATCCGGGGCTCCAATCCCGACACCAGATTTTGCTGGTGCATGTGTAGTATCGGGGTGTTTCATCTTCATGTCAATCCATCGGGCGATTGAGGGTCGGTGATATTTTCACCTTACGGTCATATGTCGTCACCTGACTTTCAGTTTTATGGCCAGAGAACAGCTGCTTGTCCCTGCTACTGCCCTCGTAGTCCGAAATAGCCTTGGCTTTGATGTCGTGAAATGTTCCCGCAACAGAACGGCCAAGCTTAATCGCTGCTGCTTTCTTCGCTTTATTCCACCAGGTATTGAAGGTTTTTTTATTCATTGCGCCACCGGATGGCCCCGGGATCAGATAACCTGCTGGTGCTCTTCCGGATAGCTGCTGAATAGCCTGGTCGACTGCCGCTCTGAGGCGAGGGGACCATTGCTTTATCTGCTTTTTGCCGGTTTTGTTTTGCTCAATAAAAATCCCGTCATGCCTGATGTCAGCGAGCCGCAGCTCCAGTACATCTCCCTCGCGCGCGGCACAAAGATATGAAATTTCCATGGCCACCTGCACCTCCGGGGGCGCGCACTCATAAATAGCCAGATAATCTTCATCGGGAATATAAACGTCCCGGTCGGTGAGGGTAAATTTCCGGATCCCTTTACAGGGATTGCCCTTCACATATCCCCGTTCAAAGCCCCAGCCAAACACCCGGGACATGCTGGCCACTTCCTGGTTAGCCTGGTTCTTGCTGCTGACACCGCGCTTATCCATAAAAATACGGACCTGCTCAATCTTAATATCGTCAGCTTTCATTTTGCCAAACACGGCCAGAAGCTGTTTCTGATGCTGGTGGTAATCCTTTTGAGTACGTGGCGCTCGCTCAGTGAATGACGGGCTCCCGATAAACATCGCCCACAGTCGGGCGAATGTCATTACGTCATGACGCTTCGCCTTCTCCTCTTCGTATCGTTGCCATAGTTTTGAAATTGAGGTTTCACGAATTTTCCCCAGGCAAATACTGAGCGTGGTTCCCTTCGGTTTCCAGATGTAGCTGTATTTATTTTTCGATACCCGTGGTGGAAGATGAGTATCTTTCGGATCTTTTCTTGGTCTGCCCATAGATAGCGTTGAAGTTCGGCTCTGTTGCAACATATTCGTCAACCTTGGGTAGTTCGGTTATTCCCGGTAAAATGTTTCTGCGCAATACAATTGGGCGATTCCGTCCATCCGTTGTGAAAGGAATGCCGTGGCAGCGCAACTGACGCTGTTGCTGCGTATAACGCATATATCCGGTGATTTCCTGAATCTCCTGAGGCGACAACGTAAGTTCATGCATCGGTCATCTCCTGATGACCGGGCAGGCAGAAGGTACCTGGCCGGTGCGTTCATGAGTGAAAAAGGAAAATCATTTTTTAATCAGCTGTTGCCAGATGGCTGAAACGTATTTGGCCTGGTGGCGAGCATCGGCAAGGGCGTTATGCTGATCGCCTTCGAACGGGATTTCATAGCGCGGATTAATACCAACCGCTTTGCCCATTTCGACGATGGTGCGTACGTCCC
>NZ_DASYBS010000124.1:0-2756 GCF_036500665.1 Cedecea sp. | reverse complement strand
TCACTCACTTCTTTCCCCATATACTTAATAGCCGTGATATGAACTCTTCTGACCCCCATAACTCCACACCCACCAGGGTTAGCAGCTTTCATTTCCTTATGAGTAAAGTACCCTTTCAGAGCCTCACTCACTGTCTTTAGCTGTACATACTCAGGAATTGGTTCATTGTTGTCACACCGATAAATTGGCCATAGTGTATCAGTGGTGGTTGAACCGCTATAGAGGGGGGTATGCTGTTTCACTAGATCCCAATAATAGGCTATTTTTCTATCTCTATCAGCACTCATCTGTGAGATATCTTTACCTTCTTCAAGAGCCTGGATTATCTCTTCCTCTAAACCCCACTGATAGGTATGAATAGGAATTGATGATGCATCAGAGAATAATGTGAAAAAGGAGAATGGTCTAACACTTGGCAGCTTGTCATATGTTTTGAGTAGATGTGAGTTACTCAGCGTGATTTGATGCTGGCAAATCTCTGTTAAGCCTATAGTGCTAAATCTTAGATCAGGAACCCCCGTAATAGGATGGAACTGTACTTTTTGTATATCCTCGTCCTCTATCCCCAGGAATATACCGTTTTCTAGTGCGTAGACCGCTCTATAGAAAAGATCATAAATCCATCGACTCACCTTTAAATCACTTGATGGAGGTGGGATTTCAGGAAAGGGGCTTTCCCCGTTTTTATAGGGGTTCTGGATGGCCCCTAGCCCATGAGAACTCACTTTCTGAAGATCGCAAACTCTTCAGGCCCAAGGGACTGGCTGAAACATCGAAGACAAACAAAGTCCTCAGGCTTAGAAATCACGCGTTGCTCGCGAATGTTAGCGCGGGTCTCAGTGACGAGGTGTTTGAGCAGAGACCCGCGCATGTCTTCCCAGGCTGAACGATGCCTGTTTGACCTTGAAAACCCCTCGACTGAGAATGGAAAACCCCACAAAATAGAGAGACCCGCGGGGTGGGCGTCAAGTTTTTGCAAAGAGGTATCCAGGGGAAAAAGAGCGTGATAAGATAGGGAAAACCAATTGAGGAGTGGATCATGGACGAAGCCATGGAAAAACGCTGGCGAGAACTGAGTGAAGAAGTGCTCAGTGGCATGAAGGAATGGCGCTTGGCTCATCCCAAGGCGACTTTGCGCGAGATCGAAGAGGCCGCATCAGAACGCATGAGCCGACTGGAGGCACAGCTGGTGCAAGGGACGGCATTGGCTAGCTCTCAGAGAAAATGGAGCCAGCTTCCCGAAGAAGAACAACCACGGTGTCGAGTGTGTGAATTACTCCTCCGCGAGCGTGGAGAACACGCTCGAAAATTGCAGGGCAAAGGGGGAAAAGAGATCACCCTCAAACGGCAATATGGAACCTGCCCCTTGTGTGGAGTGGGTCTTTTTCCCCCTGGATGAAGAGTTAGGGCTGCTGCCTGGGAGCTTGACGCCCAAACAGCAGGAGAATCTCGTGCATTTGGGAAGCTGGATGCCGTTCGAGCAAGCGGGGTTTATGTTGGAGCGTTTGGTTGGGGTGCAGGTGAGTGATGCGACAGTTCGTCGGCTAACTGAACGAAGCGGCGCGTGTGTGGAGGCGACGCAGACGATTGAGCAGGACCCATCAGAACAAGCTCCTTCGGGTTTCTCTGGGCACCAGAAATTGGCTTTCAGTGCCGATGGCGCCTATGTCCCGTTACTCAAAGGGGAATGGGCAGAAGTGCGCACCCTGGCCATTGGAGAGGTGGCTCCAGCTAAGAAAACGAGAGAGACACAGGAAGTGGAAGTAACAGCGCTGTCGTATTTTTCTCGCATGGCTCCAGCCTCAGCATTTATGGATCTGGCAAGCAGAGAAATGCAGCGACGAGCCGTTGGAGAGGCCCAGGCTGTCTGTGCAGTCACTGATGGAGCAGAGTGGCTGCAAGGATTTATCGATCTGCATCGACCTGATGCTGTGCGCATTCTGGATTTTCCGCATGCGGCTGAACATTTGAGTGCGCTGCTAGAAGCTCTGCAACAAGCAGGAGTGGTCTTGCCTGAAAAGGCCCTGGATCGCAGTTTGCATGTGCTCAAGCATCGTGGCCCCACCTGGTTGTTTCGTACCCTGGCAAATCTACCCGCCGAATTCCGTGAACGAGATGCTGTACGTGAACATCTCTCCTATTTGAGCAAACGTGAGGCACTCATGCAATACCAGCACTACCGACGACAGGGGTGGCCGATTGGCTCCGGTATGGTGGAAAGCGCCAACAAAGTTGTGGTACAAGCACGTCTCAAAGGGGCAGGCATGCATTGGGCTCCGGCCCATGTCAATCCTATGCTCGCCTTGCGAACCTCGGTGTGCAATGATCGCTGGCCGCAAGCCTGGAGCGATGGCGAACAACGCCTGTTCTCCCAGCGCGCTCTGCAGCACAAGCAAAAAGCTCTCTCTCACCTTTGGACTCTGGCATCAGCTCTGGCCTGGGTCTCCCTTCGACTCCGGCCCTCCTCCCCTCCCACTCCGCTTCCCACCAGTCTACGCTTGCCTGCTTCCCCTCCGGCCATGATTGCCGGAACCTCGCGCCCTTCCCCTCATCATCCCTGGAAACGGGCGGTGGTTGCTTATCCCAAAGGGTCTGCAAAAAACTGACGGACACCCTTCTCCTCCACGTCACTTCACTTTACACGAAGTTCGGGTATACTAAAGAGGTGTATGGGTGCGCTGATTACCTCGCCGGGGAACTGGCCGCCAGTAATTATTCTTTATACAGCTGTTTTCTTGGTCAATGGAGTGGTCATC
>NZ_DASYBS010000123.1:0-16063 GCF_036500665.1 Cedecea sp. | reverse complement strand
CTTCAAACGCCAGCACATCAAGTGCTGGCTCACACCCTTTTACCGTCAGCAGATGGTGGTTGTGGCTGAATCTTATTGGCAGGCTGATGCTCATACGTTTACTCCCTGTATCCGGTCAAACTCCAGCGCAATCCCTTCTTCCTCACTCCATCCAAGCGTCAGCGACTGCGGTTTCTGTTTTGCTGCCATATGGGTCAGTAACTGCTGGCTCAGCACCGGCAAAATTTGCTGATTCAGCAGGCTGTCGACATTACGTGCGCCGGTATCCGGCAGCAGGCAGGCGGCGGTCAGGGCATCGAAAAGACTTTCGTCGATATGGGTGTTCAGGCCATAGTGGCGATGCAGGCGCTGGCTTACCTGCCGAAGTTTCATCTCCACGATGGTACGCATCGCTGCCTCATCCAGCGGCCGGTAAATCACGGTCTGGAAGCGGGCCAACAGCGCGGGCTGGAAGTGATCGCGCAGGATCGGGCGCAGCAGTTCGTGCAGATCGCCTTCCGTTGCCTCTGGCTGTTCCTCAAGCAGCTGCATGATAGGGTCGCTGCCGAGGTTGGAGGTCATCAGGATAACGGTGTTACGGAAGTCAATTTCCCGCCCTTCGCCGTCGCGCATAAAGCCCCGGTCAAACACCTGGTAGAACAGGTTCATCACATCGCGGTGCGCTTTTTCCACTTCATCCAGCAGTACCACGCTGTACGGACGCTTGCGTACGGCTTCGGTGAGGATACCGCCCTGGCCGTAGCCGACGTAACCCGGAGGTGAGCCCTTCAGTTGGGAAACGGTGTGCGGCTCCTGGTACTCTGACAAATTGATGGTAATCAGTGATTTCTCGCCGCCATACAGCACGTCCGCCAGCGCCAGCGCGGTTTCGGTTTTCCCCACGCCGCTCGGGCCAACCAGCAGGAACACGCCCTGCGGGCCGTTCTCTGACGTCAGCCCGGTTTTCGCCGCACGCAGTCGCTGTGCGATGGCATTGAGGGAAACATCCTGGCCCACCACCCGCCTGCCGATTTCATGTTCCAGGCTCAGCAGTTCGGTCTGCTCGTCTTTCATCAGGGAAGAGAGCGGTACGCCGGTCCAGTCGGCAATCACGTTGGCCACGGTGCGGGTATCGACATCAACCGAAAGCAGCGGGTTTGCATGCTGCACGCCATTCAGCTGCTGTTGCAGCGAGTGAGTATCGCTCTGGCGCGAGATATCCTGGCGGCTTTCCAGTAACTGCTCTGTCAGCTCCAGCTCCTGGCCGTACTGCGTTTCCAGTTCGTCGAGGGCAACGGTCAGACTCGCTTCTTCCTGCCCGATACTCTCCAGGCGTTCACCGTGTGCATGACTGCCGACCGCGATATCTTCCAGCAGCGCCTGCTTCTCCATTTCAAGCGCCGTGATTTGCGCCCGGATGCAGGTCAGCTGTTCCGGCACGGTGTCCATGCTCATGCGTACGCGGGCGGCAGCGGTGTCGAGCAGGTCAACGGCCTTGTCCGGCAGCTGGCGTCCGGTCAGGTAACGACGGGACAGGGTGACGGCAGCACGCACTGCGTCATCGGTGATGTGTACATTGTGGTGTTCGGCATAGCGGGATTTCAGGCCACGCAGCATCAGGCACGCGGTGTCATCATCCGGCTCGTCGACTTTCACCATCTGGAAACGGCGCTCCAGCGCGGCATCGCGCTCGAAGTACTGTTTGTACTCGCTCCAGGTGGTTGCGGCGATAGTGCGCAGTTCGCCGCGCGCCAGAGCGGGTTTCAGCAGGTTCGCGGCGTCTGCGCCACCGGCCTGATTACCGGCTCCGATAATGGTGTGGGCTTCGTCGATAAACAGCAAAATCGGCGTCGGTGACTGTTGCACCGCGTCGATGACGTTTTTCAGGCGCTGCTCGAACTCGCCTTTCACGCCCGCCCCCGCCTGCAGCAAACCAAGGTCAAGGGTGCGCAGGCTAACCGGCTTGAGCGATTCCGGCACGTTGCCCTCGGCAATACGCAGCGCCAGACCTTCAACCAACGCGGTTTTACCGACACCCGGTTCACCGACCAGGATCGGGTTGTTCTTACGACGGCGGGAAAGAATGTCGACCATCTGGCGAATTTCGGTATCACGACCGAACACCGGGTCGATTTTGCCCTCTTTGGCCTTGGCGGTGACATCGAGCGTGAATTTATCCAGCGCGTTCTGCAGCGCCGGGTTGAGCTCACCTTCTTTTAGTCCTTCCCCAACAGGGCGGCCAACAAACGCCACTTCTCCACCGTGGCTCTGCGCAAGTTCGGCTTCGTGCTGCACGTCCGGGCGCTCGTCTGACTGTGCGTCCAGCAGGGGGCGCAGGCGATCCAGCTGACTCTGACCGAGGGTCAGCAGTGGCCACAGACCATCGCAGCGCGCCAGTTTAGGTTTATCAACCAGCGCCATCAGCAGATGCACGCTGCGGATTTGCTCTTCACCATTGAGGGAAGCCAGCATCCAGGCTTCCTGCATCAGTTTCTGGATATCGGCGGATAACTGCGGACGACTGCGTACCGAGCGCGGTTGATTATCCAGCCAGCCGAGCAAATCCTGCCACAGTGCATCCATATCCCACTCGTAGCGGCGCGCCAGTACGGTGAGGTCGCCTTCCCCCTGTTCGAGCAGCTTCAGCAGCCAGTGCTCCGGCAAAATTTCCGCATGGGCACGGGTCTGGCAGAGCGAAGCCGCCCCTTCCATCGCACGGGCACAGTAAGGGTTCAGACGTCGCAACAGGATGGCTGGATTTTCCATGAATCTCTCTCTTTGTCGGTTCCTGGACACGCTACCGCCCCTCGCTGTTTCCCGTTCAGGAGACCAAAGCGCATATGGTCGGGCAGGCAGAGGGTGAATTTCTTTGCTGAAGACCCGTGAAGACAGGCACTTAACGAAGAAATCCATTCAGGTCCGCGTGACGGACCTGAACAGGGGGCAAATTAAAAACTGTGCCCCAGATATTCACGTTTATTGATTTCGATAGGTCTGGTCACACTATTATCCAGAATGACATGCCAGCAGGAGCTGTTGGCATTCGGCTGTAATGTCATATGCCACCGTGCATCACCACCGCCGTTCGGCCCGGCTTTACGATGCGGCCCGGCAATCACCTTGAGAGTTCCGCTGCAATAAGCATTGTTTAACTGACTATTCAGCCCACAAGCTTTTTCAATAAGACGTGCCGTATAGTTTTTGCTGAAGCGCTGGTCTTTCTGCCAGTTAGTCGCCCAGTTCGCGAGTGAAACAGACATAGCTCTCTCCTGTAATCGCATTGCGATACACAAAGGGATCGCAATGCGGTGCAAACATGTTCTTACGCGGTAGCGCGTTCGTTCCAGCTATCGGAATGAATGATGTTGCCGTCTTTGTAAGTCCAGGTGATTTTCTCGTAGCGCAGCTCTACGCGCTCAAGGTGGTTGTGTTTCTCTTTCGACGGGTCTTTCACGTCGTACATTTCAGGGTTTACCTTCACCACTTTTACGTTTTCCAGTTTGGTGTTGAAGTACTCCACTTCCTGGCCCGCATCGTTGATCCTGTACCACTTGAATTCCGCAGATTTGAGAGTCTGGCCAGTCGTTACCGCTTTGTAGAGGTACGGGCTGGAGGAGTCGATTTCCTTGGTGAACAGGAACGGCGTGTGGATACGGGTGCCGGTCAGCTTGCCGGTATTGTTGTCGGTCGGGATGTACAGGTTATGCTCCTGCGCCACCACTTCGATGCTGCCTTCACGGTCCTGAACGTCAACGGAGCCTTTGATGTCCGCGCCGCCATCGTCTTTCAGCCAAAGATAAACAGGTATTGCCATGATAATTTCTCCATTTATACACTTCATCCTTCAGACTGCCTCTTTGTTGGCTGCCTTCATTCGCCCCGGTCACAGAGCAGTCTCTGCTCCCGGGGACTCACTCCGTTGCCGCCGCGATCCAGCCCGAATGATTTTGTGTATCCTTTTTACGAAGCGTCATCATCCTGCGATGACGCTGAGGGTTTGCCCGGTATCTGACAGGCGTTAGCCTGCGGTACCAGACTGATTTCGACACGACGGTTGAGCGCGCGCCCATCCGGGGTGTCATTCGTTGCGATCGGGCGGCTTTGGCCATAGCCCTGCACCGCAAAACAGCTTTCAGGTACATCGCCGGTGTCACGCATCCAGTCGCGCACCGCTTCGGCGCGTTTCCGGGAGAGCGTCTGGTTGAGCCCAGGGTTGCCGGTGTTATCGGTATGCCCTGCGACCACAATCAGCCAGCCCGGCTTCGCTTTAATGCCCACCAGCGAATTAACCAACAGTTTGGTGGTGCCCGATTTCAGCGCTGATTTTCCTGAATCGAACAGCGACATACTGTCGAGGCGAACTATTTTCGGTACCGGTTTTGGCTTCGGTTGAGGTTTGGGCGGCGGCGGCGGCGGGATATACGAGCGAATGACGTCCAGCACCTTAAAGTGCAGACGCTCGCCCTGATACAGGCCAAGACTCATCCGGAGCGGCACGCCGTTACGCGTCCAGGTATCCAGCTGCGCGGCATCCTCCCGCAGAACCGCAACGGCATCGGCTTTCGGGCCGTAATCATCCATCGGGATACGGTCGTAACGGGCGATATCAAAGCTTACGCGGTGCAGCAACTGGCGATTGTTCCAGCCGCTGCTGAGCAGCGCGGCAATGGCGGCCAGGGTAAAGATCCAGAGCGCGTAGCGTAAGGTCCGGCCGCGTAGGGTTAATCCCTGACCTTCCGGCAACAGCGGCAAGACGAAATCCGGAAGCAGCGAGGTCACCGTGCTATCGGTGCCCACAGGTTGCCAGCCGGCCACATGCTGCATGGCGGTGTGACGGGACAGCCACGTCGTCCAGGCCGAAGACGCCAGGCTCCCGGCAAGAATGGGGCCGATCCCCCACAGCACCACAGTGGGAGCAATGGCCGGCATATCGGGATGCTGATCCATAAATACCGCTTTGACGTGCTGATGGAACCAGCTCATCAGGCTGTTCATCAGCACCTGTTGCTGCATCGCAGGCGTTCCGCCGCTGGTGACCCATGAAGCAATTGAGGCCGGTGCTGAAGACTCACGCCAGACCCTCCCCCCTTCCCCCGGGAAAGCAGCCTGCCAGAGCATGTCATTTGTCATCGCACTGCCGACCTGACCATTCAGGACCAGCGGCACGGAATGGCCGGTTTCCTTACGCAGCTGGCAGATTTGCCAGCGCAGGGCCAGCAGACGACTGGTAAGCCGCTCGCCGTCGGCATGCTTTTGCGGACAGACGCTCACCATGACCGACAGCTGGCGTCCCCAGTCCGGGCGCTGCCGCAGTACCTGGCGGGCCACAAGCTCAAGATCCTGAAAATCCTCCACGCGGATCCAGCACCCCTGCGTAACGATCAGCACCGATGACTGTTGTGGCCAGGCCAGCGGTAAATCGCCGCAGACCAGCACCACGGGCTGGCGGTAGGTCGCTTCCGGGAGGTCATCCAGGCACAGAGGAACATCGTGCTCAGCCCGGCGTCGGGCGACAGACCATAAGGCGGCGATCACCCCCAACGCAGCCAAAAGAATGAGCACAGAAACCAGCCGCGACACCGGCAGAAAACCCAGGCAGATCGCTACGCTCAGCAGCGCGGCCCAAAGCGCAAGCCCGCGTTGTTGTGCAGGACTCATTGCACGGCTCCCGGCAGCAGAGTCAGTAGCGTTCTATCGAGCCAGTGATCCAGTCCCCACCACAGGGCAGCAAGGACAATCACACTCAACCCAATACGCACCGGCCACGACGCCAGCCAGCCGCCTATGCTCCGTCCGGCATAACTTTCTGCCAGTACCGGATGGGTCTGCGGATAACTGAAAGACGTAACATGTTCACTGAGGGCTTTCACGAGCGTTTGACGCGCCGGATCGTTCAGGGAACGGAAACTTCCGAGAAATCCCAGCATCATCACCCGCTGGAAACAGGTCACGACGGCATTATCCGGTGCGGGGTTGCGCAGCACATCACGCATCCGATCACACAGGGTGTCCCCGGCATCCATGGTGCCAAGAAAGTGCCCCTGCAGAGGAATGTCATACCACTGCACGCAGGCATCGTCCTCTACCCCGCGGCCTTTTACCGCTTCATCAAGCAGCGCACACTGCGCGGTGAGGATATGCAGACAGCTGGCTTCATCGAGGTCACTTGCTTTCAGTTCACGCTGCACGCGTTCCACATCGGCGATACAGCGTTCCCACAGTTTTCGGCCTTCCCCTTCCAGGAACCGCGGGCCGTGACGCAGGCTGATGACCTGTAGCCAGGTGTCCTGCAACAGCGCATCAATATCAATGGACGCGGCGGTGCCGCGTTTACGCTCACTCATGTTCTCAGGACCGCAAAGAGTTCAAGTTCAGGCTCGCCGAGCATCCCCGGGACGTAAAACATACAGGTGCCGCTCTGGAGCATTTCTGTCGCCAGAGGGTGCGAGACATCGAGACTGAAATACTGGTTTTCCAGACGCAGCGGAATAGCCGCAGGCACATGGCGCAGTGGCGTCAGCGGCACGCCCACGCGGGAAGAGTTGACGATCCCCCGCACATGGTCCGGGCTGCCCACTTTGCACTGGCGTGGGAACTGCTCCTGCAGCTGCGCCACCGGCATCGGTGAACGCACTGAGAGGTAGTAATCCGCCCCTTCGCGCAGCCGCGGGTCATGCAGGCGGGCCTGCCAGAAGTGAAGACGAGGATCATATTCAAGCTCAAGCGACACCACTCGCGATGGCAGGCTGGCTTCCAGCAGGTCACCCAACAGGTCAAACAGCGGGGGGAACACGGCGTTCAGTTGCTCATGCTGCCAGGCCGGAATAGCGCTGACCTGGTGCTCCAGCGAGAACGTCAGCAGGCTGCCGGCCAGGCGGGCAAGCTCCGGATACAGCCGCTCCGGGGGGCTTTGCGGGTTACGCTGAAACTGCCCGAGAACCGGCTCTACGCTGTTCAGGGCATTCAGCAACCAGAACAGGGAAACGTCGGCCACCGCAAAATCTGCCATGCGTTCGTTACTCTCGCGGCGCATTGCCATCAGACGGCTCAGGCGGGCACGCAGCTGAGTCATAAGCTGTTCCAGCTGGGTCACCAGCCAGCGGCTGCCCTGCATCGTCAGCAGCGGAGGAAGAAAAGTATCGTCAATCAGCCAGCCCCCCTGCGAGTCCTGCTGCAAACGGGCCACAGGGCAGGTCAGGTAATCACTGTTGTTTTGATGAGCAAAGCGCAGGGTTAGCTCTGGCTGCATCACCGCAATCTGGCGGGTGTCTTCCCCGAAGGTATTGCGGACATCCCGCCAGCGCTGGCGAAAACGCACCGGACGCTCTGCCACCTCATCGGGTTTCAGGCAATTACCGCCGTTCGCCCGCAGCAGCGGGAGTGCCAGAACCACCACCGCGTGATGAGATTCACCCTCGGGCGACAGCGCCGGTGGCAGAGCATCAGCATTGTCGGTGTCGATGAGCGTACCATCCGAAAAACGAACACGCAGATGACGGGCCTGCAGGCGGCCCAGCTTTAGCGCATCAGGTTCGAAGGTGGCATTCATCACTCCCCAGGGCTGGGCGAGTCCCAGTTGGGCAATGCATTCCGCAGACCAGGCCGCATACGCGGCCTGTTGCTGGAAGTGCTGGGGAGAGACCATCTGGCCCCTGCCCCATAACGGTTGTTCCGTTTTCATCGGCTTCCTGCCTTACGTTACGATTTCGCCTTCGGCATCTGGGAAACCAGCGACAGGTTGACGTCCATGCCTTCCACCTGGAAGTGCGGTACCGCATACAATTTGACGCGGAAGAAGCCCGGATTGTCCTCGATATCTTCTACCGTTACCTTCGCATCACGCAGCGGGTGTGAAGCCTGCAGTTCGTCGCCCGGATCGGTCATTTCAGTGACCAGACTACGTACCCACGTGTTGAGCTCCAGCTCCAGCAGGCGGCGGTCTTTAGTGGTCCCAATATTTTCGCGCTGAATAAGCTTCAGGTAGTGAGCGATACGTGACAGCAGGAAGATGTAAGGCAGGCGCGCGTTGATGCGGCTGTTTGCTGTGGCATCAGCCGTGTCGTACAGTGCAGGTTTCTGCGTGGAGTTCGCCGAGAAGAAGCATGCATAATCGCGATTCTTGTAATAAGAAAGTGGAATAAAGCCCAGGTTGGCGAATTCGAATTCGCGGGTTTCCGGGATCATCACTTCAGACGGAATTTTCACCTGGTTGCCGGTACCCAGATCGTAAAGGTGAATCGGCAGATCCTGAACCGCCCCGCCCGCCTGTGGGCCACGAATTTGCACACACCAGCCGTTATTGATAAAGCTGCGCACCATGTTTGCAGCAAAGGCAAAGGAAGCGTTAGTCCACAGGTATTTATCGTGATCCGGGCCTTTAACTTCTTCAACATAGTTAAAACTGCGTACCGGTACGGTATCCGGGCCATAAGGCAAGCGGCCCAGCACGCGCGGCATGACAAGACCGATATAGCGAGAATCATCTGTATCGCGGAAGGATTTCCACTTGATGTATTCCGCACGGTCAAAGTAGTTGCCAATGTCTTTGATTGCGGCCATCTCTTCCATCGACTCTTTCAGGAAGAATTTCGGACCAGCAGCACCGATAAACGGCATATGCGCCGCGGCAGACACTTTCGAAATATTACGCAGCAGCGCAACATCCTGGGCGGAGGCGTCAAACTCATAAGCAGAGATCAACGCACCAATAGGCTCCCCGCCAGGGGTATCGTATTCAGCCACATAAGTTTGCAGATAGAGACCGCTCTGGACAATTTCCGGGCTGTCCTCAAAGTCCTGACGCAGATCGTCTTTAGACAAGTCCAGCAGCTCAATTTTGACGTTCTGGCGGAAGTCAGTTTTATCCACCAGCGATTTCACGCCGCTCCAAAGGGACTCAACGGCCTGGAACTCCTCGTGATGCATAACCGCATCCAGCTGACGGCTGATTTGATAATCCAGTTCGGCGATATGGTGGTCAATCAGCGACTTATCGAGTTTCTCAACTTTTGAGCCAGCTTTACTGAGGCATTCAAGAAACACCCGCATGCCCGCAGTCAGTCGCTCATCGGCGGTAGCATCGGACATCGCTTGATTGTCCTGCCAGATATCCAGCGCGCTTAATTCTGAAACCGGGCTGAGATTGATTTTTTCAAACAGAGAAGCATAAACGCTACCTGCGTCATGGCGTTCAAGCACGACGCTTTCGCTACCGGCAGTATTTTCGTTTTGTACAGACATCAGCATTCCTCATTTAATCCGTTAAATATCGTGACGACTTATGCCTGTTTGGGCGCCAGGGCAGACAATTCAGCGCGAAGTTCAGCGCTCAGTGCCGGGTCAATCAGAATCTTTTCCAGTTCTTTTCGGAAAGCCTGGTTATCGAGAAGATTGGCTTTAAGATCGCGAAGCAAATTACGCATCGCCAGCATGGCTTTCAGCTGGGGTATTTGGCGCGCCACCTCTTCCGGAGTAAAATCTTTCATGTCACGGAAGGTGAGACGGATATTCTCTTCGCTACCCTCTGCGGCCAGCGTATTCGCCACGGTAATGTTAATTTTTGGGGAATATTCAGAAAGAACACTGTTGAAATTATTTTTATTGATGTTTTCCTTTACTCGTTCAGATAAAGGTGCCGTTTCACCACCATGACTAAAATCACCGGCAACCAATAGCTTTAACGGTAATTCTGTTTTCTTCTGCGCCCCACCCGTGTGTAAATCCAGCTTTAAATTGATTCGTGCTTTGGGCACCTCACCCTGGAAACTATCAGCCATCTTCTCATCCCTCCGTTATCACTGCATGGTATTTTTGGCACTACGTTACACCGCGCAAAATAATAGAACAATGAACAAAGTTGGATCAATTTTTTACAGTGCTAAAAATCTCAATAATACTTATAAGAATATTCATGATATAGAATGAACATTGAGGATTAGTCTTATAAAGATGATATTACAAACTTATATACAGGCCAGGAACGAGATTTAAATTTATTTTTACAGCAAAAAGCAGAACACAAGGAAAAATAAAGTAAAAAATTGACTCAAATCAATACAGAAGCCAAAATCAACCTAACAATATGAAAAATATAACTTTCAGCAAAAAAAACCCTCAACCTCTAAATGTAACCAAGAATAATCTTAAATTTACTAAAACAGCCCATCTCGGTCGCCATTCGTCGCAGAAGAAAGGGTAAGAAATACATAAAATAATAACAGAGAGATATTATCACTTGATAAAACACCGCTATACAAGAATCATCCTGGACGGAAAATAGGCGACAACATGCTCGTCAGAGTACAAATAAAAATAAAGTTATCACATGTACCCACTGTACTGACGGCAGTACAGCTAACCTGCACTGCCGTTCTTTTTAGCGATGGATATTTTTGATATCTACAGGCTGTCCGAACAGGAACCCCTGAATCTCAGTGCAGCCTTCCTCTTCGAGAATACGCAACTGCTCGTTTGTCTCGACGCCTTCAGCAATCAGCGGCGTATTGATGGAGTTGCCGAGAGAAATAATGGCACGTACAAAAGAACGAGCCTGGAAATTACTCTCAACATTAGTGAGGAAGCTGCGATCCAGCTTGATGACATCAAAATGGAACTCACGCAGCGTGCTCAGCGATGAGTACCCGGTGCCAAAGTCATCCAGCGCAATGCTGATCCCCATTTTCTGGAACTGATGCAGGATGTTAAACGTCAGCTTTTTGTTAATGATAAAAGCCGTTTCCGTCACCTCAAATTCCAGCAGCGTTATCGGCCACGCTGTGCGCATTAAGATTTCGCGAACATTGTCGATAAAACTGAGGTTACGCAGCTGCACCGGGGAAATATTGATTGAGATTTTTTTATCGAGCTTGTTTGCCAGCGACTCTTTGCAAACCGTTTCAATCACCCAGTAGCCCAGCGGAACAATTGCGCCACTTTCCTCCGCGATGGGGATAAATTCATCCGGGGGAATAAGACCCTGTTCCGGGTGATTCCAGCGCAGCAGGGCTTCATAGCCGGTAATGGCTTTATCCTTGAGCGAGCGTTTTTCCTGGTAGTGAATGAAGAATTGCCCTTCTTTGAGCCCACGGCGAATATCGGCGGCCATCAGGTTTCGCAGGCGCGTTTTTTCATCCATGTCTTTTTCATACCAGCAAATCTTGTTATCCAGATTGGCTTTGGCGCGGTACATGGCCAAATCGGAATTGCTGATAAGCGTATTGATATCTGTGGCGTCATCAGGGTATATCGCCACCCCGATACTGGCACCCACGGTAATTTCGCTATGGGCGAAAATCTGTTTACCCACAAAGCAGCCGTGTAGACGTTCGGTAAAATTGCGCAGTTCATCATCGTGGTTATAGGGCTTGGCGGCGACAAACTCATCGCCGCCAAAACGGGCAACGATCTCATCTTTTTCGATGGTTTTCAGCACCGAGGCCGACACGCGCTGCAAAAGCTGGTCGCCTATCAGATGTCCCTCGGTATCATTAATCTCTTTGAACTTATCCAGATCAACGGTGCAGATGGCAATACGGTTATAGTCAGTCTCGGTAAAGAGTTTTTCCACAAAACTGAAAAACTCGACGCGGTTAGGTAGCCCGGTTAGCGCGTCGTAACGAGCAAGCCACGAGATTTTATCAATCACCACTTTTTGCTCGCTGATGTCGCGGGTAATTTTCGCAAACCCCAGCAGTGCCTGCATTTCATCATAGATGGCGTCAATCACGACATGTGCCCAAAAGCGGCTGCCGTCTTTTCGGTAACGCCACCCTTCCCCCTCAAACTTGCCGTTTTTCAGGGCAATATTCAGGTTACGCTCAGGTAAACCACTCCTTTGCTCGGCTTCGCTATAGAAAATACCAAAGTATTGCCCCACAACCTCTTCGCGCAGATACCCCTTTGCCCGCCGCGCGCCTTCGTTCCAGGTGGCGACCGTGCCATCAATATTCAGCATGTAGATAGCGTAGTCTTTTACACTTTCCACAAAATGACGATAGGCGATATCAGTTAAGCTTTCAGTACGCATCTTGCCCTTGAATTAATTGTGGTTTTTCATTAATAAAAAGAGTAATTTACCGCATTATCGGCACCGTCGCTATGAAGCTTTAAGCACGCGACCGGGTTCATAAGATCACTTTTTCCGCTTGATCCGCAACAGGTAGTTTTCCAGCTGCTGAGTCACTTCCCGGCTGAGGGCGTACTGATCGTCGCCAACATGATAAACATAGTTGCTAAGTCGCCTGAGATCCCGGTAAATCGTGCGCTCGCTGACGCCAAATTTACTGGCCAATTGATGACGAGACACGCGCTCGCAGCTCAGCATTTCACAAAAAATACCGGCTATCCGGTCTGCCAGCAGCGTGCTCTTTTCGGGGGGGGTCATGAGTGTTTCTCCTGCAAGTAAGTGTCAGGAATGTTAGCGCGATTAGATGACAGGTCATGTCAGCCACCCGCACAATATATCTTGCTACAGCAATGTCATTATTACGCAACGTTATGACAAGACTAGATTTTTTTGCACAAAAATTAGCGCCTGCGGAGATCGGACGACATGCCAATGACTTTGCGGGTTATAATCGCGCCTTACAATTAAGTTGACAGACTATGACCGTGAGCAAACATCGGGTAACAAGACCAGATGAAATAGAGATGAAGCGCCGGGCCTGGTATCAGGCACGACGGGCCATCCTGAGCGGCAGGCCGGACGTCGCGCCACTTACGCCTCCGGCGACGCTATACGAAGAGCTGGCGATCGGCTATCACATCCGCCAGTTAACCCGGCTACAAAAGTGGTTTATCGACCAGGATCTCCCGCTTCCCGAGTAGATAGCGCATGGCACAACGGGGTAAAACCATAAGCCCGGCAGCGCGTTGGTGCGCTAAGCAGCGAGTGAGCTCCGGCGTTAGCCGCTCAGTTTCTATGACGCTAAAACCGTGGCGCTGATACCATGGAGCATTCCACGCCACATCCCTGTAGGTCGTGAGGGTTATTTCTTTCACGCCCAGCGCCTGTGCTTTTGCAAACACCGCTGCCAACAATGCCGCCCCCACCCCCTGGCGTTGAAAATCTGGGTGAGTGGAGATTTCTGCAAGATACAGTCCTTCATTACCGTGCTGACAATAACAGAACCCTTTTATCCTGCCGTCGCGTCCTTCCACTTTCCATGCCAGTTCGTCTTCAATCGCTGCCGCATGCGTTGCGTAATCCGTCACCGCAGCCGCCGCTAAAAATGCAAGCGCTGGAACAGAAAGAAAACGGCGTGCAGCCGCCGCCTCAAGGTGCTGTAGCTCTACAATATCGCCCACACAACTGGCACGCACGATCATCATCTCTTTCCTTTATTGAGAGTGTTGCGCTGAAGTCTAACAGGGTATTCCACAAAGTCCTGGCCGTTTCGTTGAGCGCAGATTGACGTTAACACTTCCACAAATGTTAATCAGGAGTAAACTAAAGGTAAGCAACTCATCTGTGTTATTGCGCAACATCCACCATAACAAGTGACACCTGCCATATGAAATTCAAACCGGCTATTAAGCCTTACCAGGCCGCTGCAGGCGGCTGGGGTTCTCTGGAAGCGACGACCCGCTTCGTTATCGACAGCAAACATGCTCTGAAAAACCTGCGCAATTTGTTGCGCATGAACAAAGCCAAAGGCTTTGATTGCCCCGGCTGCGCCTGGGGGGACGATAACAAAAGCACCTTTAGTTTTTGTGAAAATGGGGCCAAGGCCGTCACCTGGGAAGCAACACGCCGCTTTATCGACAGCGAGTTTTTTGCTCAACACAGCGTCAGCAAACTGTATCAGCAAAGCGATTACTTCCTCGAATATCAGGGTCGCCTGACCGAGCCGCTCAGCTATAACCCACAAACCGATCGCTACGAACCCATCAGTTGGGCCAACGCGCTAAGCCTGATTGCGCAACATATCCAGGCGATGGATAATCCCGACCAGATTGAGCTTTACACGTCCGGTCGCGCCAGCAATGAAGCTTCTTATCTTTATCAGCTTTTTGGCCGCATGCTGGGCACCAATAATTTCCCGGATTGCTCCAACATGTGCCACGAAGCCAGCGGCAGCGGGCTAAAACGCAGCATCGGCGTCGGGAAAGGCACCATTCGGCTGGATGATTTCGACAAAGCCGACGCCATTTTTGTGTTTGGCCAGAATCCCGGCACCAACCACCCTCGAATGCTGCACAGCCTGCGCCATGCGGCAGAAAACGGGGCACAAATAGTCACCTTCAATACGCTGCGTGAGCGTGGCCTGGAACGCTTCGCCGATCCGCAAAAACCGCTGGAAGTGATCACCCCGCTGGCGGGCACCATCAGCACTAATTATTACCAACCGAATCTGGGCGGCGACATGGCCGCGGTTCGCGGTATGGCAAAAGCGCTGCTGGAAACCCATCGCCGCCTGATGACTGAAGGTGAAGACGGCGTGTTTGATCTGGCGTTTATCGACGCTCATACCCACGGCGCTGAAGCCTGGTTCACCGCCATCGATGAAACCAGTTGGGAGAAAATCACCCAGCAGTCCGGTCTGAGCGAACTGCAGCTCCGCGATGCCGCAGCCATCTGGCAGCATTCAAAGCGGGTGATTTTTACCTGGGCGATGGGCATCACCCAGCATAAACACTCGCTGAACACCGTGCGCGAAATCGTCAACCTGCAGCTGCTCGGGGGGCATTTAGGGCGGCCGGGGGCGGGACTTTGTCCGGTGCGCGGCCACAGCAACGTGCAGGGCAACCGTACGATGGGGATTGATGAAAAGCCGCCGGCAAGCCTGCTCGACAATCTGGCCAAACAGTTTGATTTTGAGCCTCCGCGCGCGAACGGCCACAATACCGTTGAGGCCCTGGCCGCCATGCTGCGCGACGAAATTAAAGTGCTGATTGCGCTGGGCGGAAACCTCGCCGCTGCGGCACCAGACAGCCCACGCACGGAAGAAGCCATCAGCCGCTGTGGCCTGACCGTGTTCATCAGCACCAAGCTGAACCGCAGCCACCTCGTGCCGGGCAAAGCCTCGCTGATCCTGCCGACGCTGGGCCGTACCGAAGAGGACATGCAGGTTACCGGACGTCAGTTTGTCACCGTCGAAGACTCCTTCAGCATGGTGCACGCCTCCGAAGGCATCGGCAAGCCGATTGCGGATACGCAACGTTCTGAAACCGCGATTGTTGCCGGCATAGCGGATGCGGTTCTGGGCAGAAGCAAACTGGACTGGCTGGCGCTGGCCGACGACTACAATCTAATTCGCGATCATATTTCCGCCACCTTGCCCGGCTTTAAAGATTTCAATCAACGCTGCGAAGAGCCGGGAGGATTCTACCTGGGCAACGCGGCGGCCGAACTGCGCTTTAATACGCCAAGCGGCAAAGCTGAGTTCAGCGATGCCCCGCTGCCGGATTCGCTGTGGCAAGGTGTGGAAGCCCCGTTTACGCTGCAAACGCTGCGCTCACACGATCAGTACAACACCACGATTTATGGCCTGGACGATCGCTATCGCGGCGTTTACGGCCAGCGTGAAGTCCTGTTTATTCATCCTGATGATATGGGTGAGCTGGGTCTGAACGACGGTGATAAAGTCGATATTGAAACCGTCTGGCACGACGGGATTACCCGTAAAGTCAGCGGTTTTAAGCTGGTCGCGTATGACATTCCGCGCGGCAACCTCGCGGCCTATTACCCGGAAACCAACCCTCTGGTGCCGCTTGGTAGCGTCGGGGACGGCACGGGCACGCCGACGTCGAAATCCGTGCCGGTGAAAATCTCCCGCAGCGAAGCGGAGAATACGCGCCGAATCGCCTGATCGGGAATCACATTCCCTCTCCCGCAAGGGAGGAGATATTGCTCACAGATATTCTCCATGATGGCTCAGCTTAAGTTCCGTTCACTTTCAGCCCTGTTTTATCTGTAACCACCGCACCAGTGAACGTCTCAGGGGAATCACCGTCATTCCCCCGAGACCCCGGACTCCCGGCCAAATAAATCGACCGCTGAAGCGGCAGACCTCCGTTTTATCTCCCAGTCCTGGGTCGGCTGAGATGCGTTCCCGACGCTCTCAGCCTCCGGCCGTTCCCGACG
>NZ_DASYBS010000122.1:0-2492 GCF_036500665.1 Cedecea sp. | reverse complement strand
GTAAGCGTCCGCTGAATCCCATACCTATTTTTTAATTCGATTTAGGTTTCCAGCAGTGCGGCAGCAATTCTTCAATTTGGGTCACTTTGTGTGTCGGTAACCTTTTCAGCACATCACTTAAATAGGCATACGGATCCAAGCCATTCAGCTTTGCTGACTGGATTAAAGTCATGATGTTTGCCGCTCGCTGACCACTGCGCAGCGAACCTGCAAACAGCCAGTTCTTGCGTCCCAACGCCCAGGGACGCATCTGATTCTCTACCCAATTGTTGCATATCGGTAGATTGCCATCATCCAGATAGCGGCTTAAGGCTGGCCAACGCTTCAGAGTGTAATTGATAGCCTTGGCGGTGGGAGAACTCGATGGCACTGTCAGATGATGTTGGTTGAGCCATTCATATAGTTGTTGCATCACTGGTTGACTATGCTGTTGTCGGTATTCGCGGCGGTCTTCCGCTGTACCATCGGTCTTTTTCCTGAGTTCTGCTTCTATCGCATACAGTTTCTGAATCAGCACTAAGGCCTGTTCAGCAACCTGACTTTTCCCAGTTACATGCAGTTCATGGAATTTACGACGTGCATGGGCCATGCACCCTACCTCAATCACCTGGCCTGATTTAAAACGTGCTTTATAACCACTGTAATCATCACAGACTAGATAGCCCTGCCAGCCTTTCAAGAACTCTTCAGCATGCTGGCCTGAACGACTATCCTGAAAGTCATAGATCACCGCCTGAACTGGATTATACTGTGTGGTGGCATAGGCCCAGACATAACCTTTCTTCGGTTTTTTATTATTCTCACCCATCCGCATGATGGTGACCGGTGTTTCATCTGCATGCAGCACCCGCTGTTGCAGCACCACCTCTTTTAAGGCATTGGCCAGAGGTTCCAGTTCTACACCGCAGCGACCTATCCAGTCAGATAAAGTGGATCTGGACAGATCAATGCCAGTCCGCTGATAGATCAGGCGCTGACGGTACAGCGGCAAATGATCGGCATACTTCGATACCAGCACATGGCTGAGCAATTCAGGTGAAGCAATGCCTTTATCAATCACATAGGCGGGCATCGCTTGCTGAGTCAGAGTGTCACACTGATCACAGACCCATTTACCACGCACATGCTGTTCCTTATAGAACTGTGCCGGTCTGAAATGCAGTTTTTCACTGACATCTTCGCCGATACGACGGAGTTGGCAGCCACAAGCACATTGGGTTGATGCAGGTTCATGCTCAATACGGATGGTGTGTAGATGATCTGGCAGTGGTCGACGTTTAGGTTTATTGGTTTTGGCTTTCTGTGTCGCTGCATTGGTTTTATCTGCATTTAGCCGTTCCAGTTCTAGATCAACCGCGGCAATATCTTCTTCAACCGCTTCATCCCACAGATGGATTTGTTTTGCCGTTAAGTGTTCATTCCTTTGGGCGAATTTGTGCTTTTTAAACAGCGCCAGTTCATGCTCGTATTTTTGATTGAGAATAGAAAGATGTTGAACTTTGGCATCCAATTGTTGGTTTGATTGTGCTAGAGACTGATGCTGCATTGCCAACTGTCTGGTAAATTCCAGCAGTTGTTCATGGGTCAGTTGGCTTAAGTCTGGCAGCGTATTCATGACCGCAGTATGCCTGAGGTCATGAAGAGAATGAAATAGAACGTTTGGAGAATAGCAGAATGGAACAGCCTGGTTTAAAGCATCGTCACCACCTGCTGTCGTCCAATGCGCTGCCAGGGCAAACCTTGGATCAGTGCCTGTAACTGTTCCGGGCTGAGGGCCACGGTTTCACCTTGGTGAACTTGAGCCCAGTGAAATTTGCCCTGTTCCAGCCGCCGGGCACACAGCCAGATGCCCAATCCATCATGTACCAGTACTTTCATGCGATGGCCACGTTTATTACAGAACAGGTAAGCACAATGCGGTTTGATGTAGCCAAAGGCTCTCACCACCTGAGCCATGGTCGTATCCATACCTGCACGCATGTCCATGGGCTGAGTAGACAACCAGATTTCATCAATGCGGATCATGTTGCAAGTGCCTTGAGTAATTCTGCCAAGGCAGGTATTTCTGATGTCTGCCATTTTAGCTGAATATCATTATTCGTATGAGGCACGGTGATACACAACGTGATCCTCTCATCAATAGGTTGGCTGATTGCAGCAGTGTAAGGTAAAGCAATAAATGCTGGATTCACATGAGTAGGATCCTGCACGGCACCCTCATGATGGCTGAAGATCCTGATCCAACGACTGACAAGGTTGGCATTAATACTATGTTGCAGTGCGACCGAAGCGATCGAGGTATTAGGATTTTTGCAGGCATTGACAATACTGAGTTTGAATTCTTTGCTGTATGTTCTGCGTTTTTTAGCAACAGGAGGTGTTGCTGAATATATATCCATGTTCATGGATTAAGTCCCCACTTGTTTTTAGGTGGGAACTAAATTAAGGCTTATAGGATCGCTTGGTAAGGCTGTGTTAGCCGGATGCTTACG
>NZ_DASYBS010000121.1:0-60799 GCF_036500665.1 Cedecea sp. | reverse complement strand
GGTGCTGGTCTCCGGAAAAAATGATTTCCCCTCTGGCTGTATTCATATTCTCGATGACCAGGGGCGCGACCATATCTGGATGTTTAACCCCAACGATAACGCCTTTACCGCGAACGGGTCCATTCGCGCAGGTGCCAGCGTGTATGCCGGAGGGGCGATTTTCGAGCCTGGCGGTAATATCAATGGCGAAATCTGGGGCGGCTGGCTGAGCACATGGCTCGCTAATCAATTTACCGCACGGGATAACAACATCGATACCCGTGCCACATGGGACTGGGCAAATGGTCAGTTTGCCGCGCGGGATGACAATATTAACACCCGCTCGACATGGCAATGGGTGAATCAGCGTATAGATGAGGTTCAGAGCTGGACGTTACAAAACTTTGTTTCCAGCGTGCAGCTGGGCGCGGTGATTTCCACCTGGTGGCCAGCGGCGGGCGGTGACGCGCCAGCGGGTTACGTGCTGACAGGGGGAGATTTTGGTGATGACCAGTCCTGGGTTCGCTACAAACCCGTTCAGTTCTGGACGCGTGGCGGGTGGGTTAATGCGCAGGGGTAATGATGCAAAATATTAAAAATTTCAGGGTAAAACAGCCCACCAAAAAAGACACTGAAAAGTATGGTGATGCCACTGCCGGGATACGTTTTTTCGAGTCAGAAGACGGGCAGGACTGGTATGAGTGCCAGTCCCGGTTTGCGGATAACACGATAAAAATCATGTACGACAGCGAGAATGTTATTCGCTCAGTTATTGATAAGCCGGTGCCGGAGCGTGGCAACATTTATGCCGTGTCGATGTTTTCCCCTGAGGGGATGAGCGTTGCAGAAATCAGGGGTAAGTTGCCGGAGGGATTCAGCATCAGGCGCGGGGAATGGGTATTCGACGGTAAAAAAGTGGTCCCGCGCACCTGGTCGAAAGAGGAACTAATTGCGCAGGCCCAGAAAACAAAATCAGTACTGCTTGATGAAGCCGCACACGTGATAGCGCCGCTGCAGGATGCAGCGGATATTGATATGGCAACGGAGGAAGAGTTACAGCAACTCAAAGCCTGGAAAACGTACCGCGTCCTTCTGAGTCGTGTGGATGTCAGTGCTGCACTGGATGTCAGGTGGCCGGATAAGCCTGAGTAAAAAGGCCGTATGACTGGGAAAAAAATCACATGGCTTGAGAAGTCGTATTTCAGTCAATACGAAGTTTTGAAAACGGATATATTTATAGCGTCAGAATTTGCTCTGAGCAAGCAAGATATAATCTCAAAAGTAGAATGTTCTTAGATTACTATGATTTTTTGTTTATTCGTACCATGAATCGGGGATTGTACAAAACATTGGGTATAGGATAAACCCCTTTAAACGCAGGGAGAATATTTTATGGATGAAAACCGTTATTATCCTCATATGCAAAAACGCTATGAGTCATCCAGCCGACATAAGTTCATGCTTCAGTCTGTCGTGAGCGTTTTTGTTTTGGATTACCGGAGGTATATTTCAAGTGGTTTTGTGTGCAATTGCTGTTGTCATGCGCCTCGGGGCCGAAAATTAATTATGGCTGACGGAACAATTCATATCGGTGTTCGGCTCGCAGGGCGGGTAACGTGGGATGTCACCTATCTTGCCCTTAAAGTTAATGAAAAGCTGGAGATAGATTTTTACATCCGGACAGGTTACCTGGTAAGCCATTACGGGAATATACCAGAAATTCATGAGGAGTTATTCAGGTGTACGGTCCGGGCTGTTGGTGAACAACTGGCGTTTGAACTGGCAAAGCAGGACGGATTATTGATCCGACGCTTCTGGTTTGACAAGCCGATAGTTAAAGGGGTTTTCTACCCGGTAGTGTGTGAAATCAGGAAACATCTCCACCCCGGGGAAATATAGTTATTCAGACAGCAAGCGGTATAGTGATGCCTTCTACCTGGTTTTGCTACGTCGGTTGTTATGATTATATATAATATATTTAACGGCATGAGATAAAACAGAGAGAAATGGCTATGAGTGAGGAGAAGTTTACAGAATGTGAAGAAATGAGATTTAGCGAGATGCTGAATTTCGCTGCCGTGACTGCCACAGCGAGCTTCAGCTCACTTACTCTTATGAAGCCCGCTAACCGGGCATAAAAAAGCTCACTGAAATGGCCTTCAACGGCTCCTGATTGTCGGAACCTTCATCGAGCAAATTGGCCGCATCACCTGCGAATTGTCTGTGGCGGTGTCAGGGATATCTCTAAACATATGTTTGTATATCGTATTGTTATGTTTAAATAAAATGTCAAAATTCTTCCGAAAGCATCTGGTATGCAAATATAACCTTTAAGCCTGCTACGCAGCCAGATTGCCCCTACAGCCAATAAATACCAGGAAGGCAATTGAATGTCGGTGATGATTGTAGATCCATGTTGTTATACTAGAGAGGGTATTAGTGGTTATTTGAAGCATAAAAAAGGCGCGAAACGGATGATTATCGATGCCAGTTCACTAAAGATCCTCGCCAGTTTATTTTATCAAACTGCTCCTCGCCTTGTGATTGTTAACGATCATACGTTCTACGAAGAAGGGTTCTGTTTTGACGGTCTGAAGCGGCTGATTGCCGATAATCGAACGGTGTTATTTGTAATCTTCGTTGCATCATTTTATATCCGCTACCAGGAGCTGGTGCAGCTCGACAGTAATGTGCTTATCTGCTCGAAGGAGATCGACACATCTACCCTGAGTGCTCTGCTTTCGCCTAACTTCTTCAATACCAAAGTAGCTAATGAGGTTTGCAAATTTATTCCAAGCCAGGCTGAACGAAATCTACTCGGTCTCTGGATGGCGGGTATGGATACACCACGTATTACCCGTTCGCTAAATATTTGCGCTAAAACAGTCTCCAGTCATAAAGGTAATATTAAGAAAAAACTTAAAACTCACAACATGCAAATAATCTTTAATATTATGCGGCTATCTCAAATCTTACTTCTGCCGCAACAGGCAAACAGGCCCAGTTGGCGCTAATCATAACCTCGTTACCCAATCACTTCATCAATCACAACGCGTTGGGATTAGCCAGCGCGCACCATACAGATATTTCACGTTTTTTAAACCTGTTAACGCCTTTTTCCGTAATTATTTGTTATATGTAGAACCAGTCGTCCGCGCCTTCCCATGTTTCCTGCAGTATTTGCTCAATTACTTCCTTGTCATCTGCTGTACCGTTGCGTACTGATAGCTTATCAATACCAGCCAAGCGGATAGTGGCTTCAATGCCCGGGAATTTGTTTTGCAATCGTTTGTTAAATTCAATAGCCAGTGCAGACAGAGCTCCCTTCGGTAGTTCTTTCTTCCTGTCGATGGTTACTTCAACGTAAAGCATGACAATGTCCCTCCGGGCTGTTTTTGATGGTTAAGGCTGGTGTGGTTCTCGTTGATATGCGGAAATGGTTCTGAGTGTTCCTGTAAGGCTGTCGTGCACTTCAACTTCAGTTGTGCATATTTTCATTCCATGTGCCCTCAGTCTGGCTACATCGGCGGCAATTCGCTGTATACCCAACCAGAACAGGCCATCAAGAGCGTTAACCTGTAGCCCTGACTCAAGAGCTAATTTGAGCCGCTCACGAGGCGCTTTCGCTTGTTTCGCTATTTCCAGAAATGGTGCTGCTGTCGGACCAGCGGTTTCTGTTCTGTGTATGCGGTTTGATAGCCGGTAGCGAAACTCCTCTGGTACATCGTCAAGATCGGCTCTGATGCTGTAGACCTGACCGCGCTTTTTACCATTAATGACGACGGCCTTCTGGTTGAGATGCAGCTCATTGCGAAGTTTGTCAATTAGCTGTGGCGCGCGGATCAACAATAGCCGAAAGGGCAGCTCAAAGCTGGTGACGTAGTCCACATTCAGTAGTGCAATGCGCAGGCGATCTTCACTTCCAGCCTTTTCCTCCCGACATTCCTCCATTACCTCCGCCCACTGGCGGCTGAGCCTCGGTGTTTCCTGAACCTCAGCAAAGCTGAATTTCTCAATCTGGTAGTCTATGCGCCCGACCATAAACACTCCCTTCCCGCGGCTGATCCTGATTTTCGACTCACTTTATCAACAGATGCTTTTTGCTGAAAGCCACTACCATGCACCTTTTGTGAAAATCAATCCGTACCTACGAAAGTTTCGTGAGTAATTGCCCCGATAATTTAGGGGTTGTCAGTGTGCGACGTAGCCACAGGTTTTTCCCTGAAAGGTCTATGGGGCACCCATGGGACACTTTTAATCAGCAAAGTTCGCTAAAGTTCACAAACATGACTTCTCGAATGTTTTGCCCAACCGCGAAAAACGGTGCTCCTGGACGATATTTATCGATTTTTAAAATTGAGCAGGTACATTGTTCATGTAATAGGCTACCTTGCTACAGCAGACTTTTGACGTAAGCATCAATGTCGCTGATATATTTTTGTATGTTTAGAGCATCACTTTCACGAATATGATGCTCCAACGTTTCACATAACTGCTTGCCGGGTACCAGATTCAGCATCGCAAACACGCCCTTCAGGCGGTGCGCAGTCTGAGCCAGAGCGGCAAAGTCGCCCGCTGCGGATTCAGTATACAGTCTGGTGACATCTTCCGGTACCGTGTCGACAAACAGCGCGTAATAACCGCTGGCGTGCAGCTGAGCGTTTTCGTCGCCGCCCGGAGGCGAATCCGGTATATCTTCCTCCGCCAGTTGGTTTTCAATCAGCTGCAGAACGGCGTCCTGCATAGCATTGCTGATATTAAAGTTAACCCGGAACTGGCCAGGCGCGATTTTCCGCATCCCGTTTTCATCATCGCTTAAAAGCAAGCCCGAAGCAGTAAGATTAGACGGATTATCAGTCAGGAAGATATCAAACTCTTGACTCGACAGCCTTTCATCCGGGGAAATACAGTTCGCTCCCCAGTTTTCCAGCATGCGGGTCACAATTGTACGTACCTCGTTAGAGGTGATATCCAGCATCGCAACTACGTCGTCCAGCAGCTTCTCATCCTGCATATCTGCCTGCGGTTCTGCGGCCATTCTGATGTGTAAATTATAGCGTGTCCCAATATCCTGGCGCGTTTTGATATTCAGGTGTCCGCCAAGCTTGCGTGCAAGACGATCGCAGAGATAGAAAGCCAGACCATTTGCCTGGCCATAGCGGTCTTCGCTGGTCTCATTGAGGAACGGGAAGTGCAGGTTGTCTACCTCGCCGCCGCCGATGCCGGTGCCGGTATCCAGCACGCGGAACAGCAGGCGGTCTGGCCCGGCTTCCTCTTCACTGATGTCGAGCGTAATTTTACCGATCTGCGTCGTGGTAACGGAGTAATGCAGCAGGAGCTCCAGAATCTTACGCAGCACATCCCTGTCGCCGTGGCGCTTTTCGTCGGCCGGCAGGTTGTTGTTGATGAGCAACTGCAGCCCCTTACGTTTGATGATCGGCAGCATCGACAGGGCCACTTCATCGATCAGCGATTGAATAGAAAATTCGCAGGCGTTGGTTTTCCAGCTGTCGGCTTCCAGCATATTTAACAGCTGGATTTCATCGACCAGACGCACAATAGTCTGGGCGTCGTTCGCGAGCCGCAGATGTGTGTTGTCGCTAATCTCTGCGGCATGTTCAGCCAGCTGTTTGGCCGGGAGCTGTAACGCTTCGCCAATGTGCTGCATAAAGGCAGCGCGCCCTTGCTGGTTTTTCTCATACAGGCGCTGTGCCTGCTTGAGCTTCTTGTTCACCAGAATTTCACGATCCTGATCGCGGATAACAAAAATCTGCGTGCGCGGCGCTATCTGACTGCGGAACTGGCGGATTTCATACAGCTCATTGTTTACCGTGGCCTGAATCACGCCCTGGTGCTGATCCGCCATCGAAATGATGTTTTGCAAATTTAGATGGGGCAGCAGGTGGTCGGCAATTTTGTTGCTTATCACGGTGCGGTTGGCATCGAGATCGTGAACCAGCAGGCCGAGTGGCAGGATCGCTACAATCTCTTCATTCAGCGCGCGCAGGATTTGCAGCTCACCGTTACCCGGGTTGCTTTCCGCCTGGCGCTGAGGCTGCTGACGGAAAGTGGCGAAGCCAAACACGGCTAACCCAAGCAGCGCAATATTCAGCAGCAGAGGAAGAAGAATGTTTTGCAGCGTATCCATCATCAGCGAGCCAAAGGGTACCTGCCAGACCAGCTGGAGCTGAGTCGTTGCGACCGGCGCGGTGATTTCAATGCGAGCGCTATTAAAATTAATGCTTACGCTGTCGGGATCGTCTTTATCCGTTGCCGCAACAGCCGTGCGCTGACGCTCATCTGGCTCGAGCTGGAAGCTGTCCAGAGACATTGTCGGCGGGATGAGGTCATTAATAGGCAGGTCGAATGCGACCACGGTGGCCAGATGCCCCGGTTGGTTAAAGGTAGTCCTGAGCGTGAAATAGTGGCCATTTTGCCAGTTTAACTTGCGCAGCGGTGAGAAGCTTTCTCTCTCGTCCAGGGCATTGGCCTGCTGCAGCATCTCTGCCCGGCGTGAGTCGACAATGGTACCGACGCCGGAATCTTTAAAGCCAGAGGAGAGATCTTTTAGCGGCAGGGTAGAGACCAGAATCATGCTGTTGTCCTGGCCGTTCAGGTAGTACATCGACCATGGGCTATTTTCGGCTCCCCACAGTGTGTCGAGGTAGCCGGATATCCGCTGCGTCATTTCCAGCGTTGAGCTGTCATGAGAACCAAAGATCAGCGCTTCGGTTTTGCTGCGCGGTTTGTCTAGATAGTAAACGTCCTGCCGTAAGCGTGTTTCCTGCAGGCCCTCACCGGCGGTGGCAGGGGCAGTTGCAATGTTGTCGTAGATTTGCCACGTCGCGTAGCGATAGGTCTCTACGCGCTTATGCAGGGCATGCGTGATGTCGACAATCTGGTAGCTTTTATCTTTAAGCCAGGCATTGACGGCGCTTTGTACCAGCACGCCCATCGCGACAAGCAGCACGATAGTCAGCAACAAAAAGAAACGCGTGATGTTACCGGGGAACAGTGAAAACTTATTTAGCGACGTATTTTCAGACTGGCTCATTGTATGTATGTAACCCGGCGAAGCCTCGCCAATCCTGGATAATAGAGGGTCAACCCGCTCGGGGGACCGTTTGGCTTTAGCGTATTCACGCCTGCCGACGCTAAGAATACCTTTATCTGGCGGTGCCGTCAGCAGTCTGACGCAGTATAGGGGGTTCTCAGGTGTTTTTCAGGTAACTGATTATTAGGATAAATCCTTAAATAAGGATTTGCGTTAAGTCTTGTAGGTAATTTGTACAGCTGAAGAAGATTTGTACAAATAATGAAGGCTGGCATGTTGGGTCTGGGGGATATATTTTTTTAAGAAAAATCCGCATTCGATATGAAATATGAAGAAAAAAAGCAGATCGATTAATTAACAGACGTTACAAATTTCATCGGTAGCACAAGGATATTAAAGTTGTGTAAAGAATGGTAAAAAAAAACCGGATGCATGCATCCGGTATTAATAGGGGTAAACGGACATTCAGATTCGAATGACGGTAATAAATAAAGTTAATGATGATAGCGATAATGA
The DNA here is from genome assembly GCF_036500665.1 of Cedecea sp. Lineage (NCBI taxonomy): Bacteria > Pseudomonadati > Pseudomonadota > Gammaproteobacteria > Enterobacterales > Enterobacteriaceae > Cedecea > Cedecea sp. The sequence continues at coordinate 53,250 of NZ_DASYBS010000121.1, read as the reverse complement.
TTTTATCTCCGAAAGTGAGAAAAAAATTATCATTCAGTGCTACTTTTTTTATTTAAGTATAAGCCATTGATTTTGATGTTTTGTTATTATTTTTTGATTATTCATGCTTATATTTTTAGCTATTCGTGCTAAAAAAAGTTCCCTGTTATTTACATTTTGATACATCTATATAGACAAATGAAACATCTATATAGTTTTCGTATCATATTCTCGTTGGATTATTCGGTATTTGTTTTGGACAATGAATTTGCCGACTGATTAGAGGGTTAATCAGTAAGCAGTGGTAAATAAAATAAGGCATATAACAGAGGGTTAATAAGATGAAAGTTAAAGCACTATCCCTTCTGGTACCGGCTCTGCTGGTAGCAGGCGCTGCAAATGCAGCCGAAATTTATAACAAAGACGGCAACAAATTAGACCTGTACGGTAAAGTTGATGGTCTGCACTATTTCTCTAACGACAAAAGTGCTGACGGCGACCAGACTTACGTTCGTTTCGGCTTCAAAGGCGAAACCCAGATCAATGACCAGCTGACCGGTTACGGCCAGTGGGAATACAACGTTCAGGCAAACAACACTGAATCTTCTGGCAACCAGGCATGGACTCGTCTGGCATTTGCCGGTCTGAAATTCGGCCAGGCGGGTTCTTTCGACTACGGTCGTAACTACGGCGTTGTTTACGACGTGACTTCCTGGACTGACGTTCTGCCAGAGTTCGGCGGTGACACTTACGGTTCTGACAACTTCCTGCAGCAGCGTGCTAACGGCGTTGCCACCTACCGTAACACCGACTTCTTCGGTCTGGTTGATGGCCTGAACTTTGCTCTGCAGTATCAGGGTAAAAACGGTAGCCAGAGCGGCGAAGGTTCTACCAACAATGGTCGTAACGTGCTGAAACAGAACGGTGACGGCTTCGGTGGCTCCCTGACTTATGCTCTGGGTGAAGGCTTCAGCGTGGGTTCTGCTATCTCCAGCTCCAAACGTACTACTGAGCAGAACAATACTGCTGGCTTGCTCGGCCATGGTGACGATGCAACCACCTACACCGGCGGCCTGAAATATGACGCGAACAACATCTACCTGGCAACGCAGTACACCCAGACCTACAACGCAACTCGCGCTGGTAACCTGGGCTTTGCTAACAAAGCACAGAACTTCGAAGTTGTTGCTCAGTACCAGTTCGACTTCGGTCTGCGTCCATCCGTTGCTTACCTGCAGTCTAAAGGTAAGAACCTGGAAAACGGCTACGGCGACCAGGATCTGCTGAAATATGTTGATGTTGGCGCGACTTACTACTTCAACAAAAACATGTCCACCTACGTTGACTACAAAATCAACCTGCTGGACAAAAATGAATTCACTCAGGCTGCTGGCATCGGTACCGATGACATCGTGGGTGTAGGTCTGGTTTACCAGTTCTAATTCCGCTCAAGCTGATAAAGGCGCCGCAAGGCGCCTTTTTTATGTCTTAACCCTCAATGACCCGCCGGTTACCTCATCTCTTCGTCTCATTTGCTGTACCCTTATGCTCCCGAAACTGGAGAACAACACCATGGATTTACGCCTTATTCGTCGCGGCTGCTTTGCCGTAGCTCTTTTAGCCCTGGCAGGGTGCGATAACGCTCAAAACAGCGCCGCAAAGGCGCTGGTGCTGGAAGGCAAAACCATGGGGACTTACTGGCGTGTTAGCCTGGCCGACGTGGATGCTGCACAAAAATCCGTGCTGCAGAAAAAAATTCAGGATCAGTTGGATGGCGATGACAGATTGATGTCGACCTGGAAAAAGGATTCGGCACTCTCCCTCTTTAACCAGTCAGTCAGCACTGAGCCGTATCCGGTAAGCGAGGCGATGAGCGATATCGTCACCATGGCGCTGCGCATCGGTGCAAAAACCGAGGGTGCCATGGACATCACGGTTGGACCGCTGGTTAATTTGTGGGGGTTTGGGCCAGATAAGCAGCCCCTGCACACGCCAAACCAGGCGCAAATCGATGCGGCGAAGGCGCTAACGGGTCTGCAGCATCTGAAGGTGGTGAATGCTGCCGGGCAGCAGTGGCTGCAAAAGGATCTTCCCGGGCTGTATGTCGATCTGTCGACTATCGGTGAAGGCTACGCGGCCGATCATCTTGCCCGCCTGATGGAGCAAAATGGTATTAGCCGTTATCTCGTTTCTGTCGGTGGTGCAGTGACCACTCGAGGGACTAATCCGGCGGGGAAAGCCTGGCGAGTGGCCATTCAGAAGCCAACGGACAGGGAAAATGCCGTGCAGGCGATGGTGGATATCAACGGTCACGGCATCAGTACTTCAGGCAGTTACCGCAACTATTATGAGCTCGATGGGAAGCGCATCTCGCACATCATTAACCCGCAAACCGGGCGGCCTATCGAGCACAAGCTCGTCTCGGCAACGGTCATCGCTCCCACGGCGATGGAGGCGGACGGCTGGGACACTGGCCTGATGGTACTGGGGGAAGAAAAAGCCAAACAGGTTGCGGAGAAAGAAGACCTGGCCGTTTACCTAATCAGCAAAGAAGGGGACGGATTCCGAAGCTGGATGTCGCCGCAGTTCAAAACCTTCCTGATCGGCGAAAAAAATTAAAAAGCAAGAACCCGAGTTTTTCATCCGGCCGAGGCTGCCATGATGGTATCGTTAAGATAAGCATGAGGTCGCAACCATGAAACAGCCACACGGGTTTATCACGGAGCAGCAGCGCTGGCAGGCGGTTGAACAGCGTGATGCTCTCGCCGACGGGACGTTTGTCTTTGCCGTCAAAACGACCGGTATATTTTGCCGGCCATCCTGCCGCGCACGCCGCCCGCTGCGTGAAAATACCGCCTTCTACGATACGCCAAAAGCGGCGCAGAACGCTGGTTTTCGGGCCTGTAAACGCTGTCAGCCAGACAAACTGGCCCCCGAGCTTCAACGGGTTGCGCGTATTGAAGAGGCCTGTCGCATTATTGAAGCAAGCGACTCGCCCCTCACGCTTGATGAGCTGGCAGGGCAGGTTGCCATGAGCAGCTTCCACTTCCATCGCCTGTTTAAACGCGTCACGGGTTTAACGCCGAATGGCTGGCAAAAAGCACATCGTGCTCGTCGGTTACGTGAAGCACTTGCCGGAGGCAAAGAGGTGACGCAGGCCATCTTTGATGCAGGTTTTCAGTCCGGCAGCGCGTTCTACCATCAGGCTGATGAGACGCTTGGCATGACGGCTAGCCAATACCGGCAGGGAGGCGCTCGTGCTCACGTGCAGTTCGTGGTCGGCTCATGCCTACTGGGTGAATTCCTGGTAGCAGAAAGCGAACGTGGAATTTGCGCCATTTTGTTAGGTGAGAACGCCGAGGCACTGATAGATGAACTGGAAAGTGAGTTTCCGCGTTCGCAGCTTACGCCCGGCAATGAGGCATTTGCCTCCCGGGTGGCGCAGGTTGTTAGCTTTGTTGAGTCGCCAACGGCTGAGTTTACGCTGCCGCTGGATATTCGAGGCACGGCTTTTCAGCAGCAGGTTTGGCAGGCATTACGCGCCATTCCGCCTGGCGTAACGGTGAGCTACAGTGAGCTGGCCGAGCGCATTGGTAAGCCCGCTGCCGTTCGCGCTGTGGCCGGTGCATGTGCGGCTAACACCCTGGCGGTCGCCATTCCGTGCCACCGCGTGATTCGCAGTGACGGCGGCCTGTCTGGTTACCGCTGGGGCGTGGAGCGCAAACGCCAGCTACTGGAAAACGAAACGCGAAGACAGGGGGAATAATGCTGGATCTGTTCGCCGACGAGGCTCCCTGGGAAGAGCCTCTTGCCGAGGGCGCGATTATTTTGCGGCGCTTCGCCCGTGAAGAAGCCCCGACGCTGATGGCTGCCGTTCATCGACTGGCCCGGCAGGCGCCTTTTCGCCATATGGTGACGCCAGGGGGGCATACTATGTCGGTGGCGATGACTAACTGCGGTATGCTGGGCTGGAGCACGAATCAGCACGGTTATGTCTACTCACCGCAGGACTCACTTACCGGCAAACGTTGGCCTCAAATACCTACCGAGTTTAACGCTGTTTGCGCCCGGGCCTCCGTGGCGGCGGGTTATCCTGATTTTGAACCTGACGCCTGCCTGATAAACCGCTACGCGCAGGGGACAAAACTTTCTCTTCACCAGGATAAAGACGAGCCTAATCTGCGCCAGCCGATTGTCTCTGTTTCGCTTGGATTACCTGCCATTTTTCAATTCGGCGGCCTTAAGCGTAGCGGTCCGCTGAAGCGTGTGATGCTTGAGCATGGTGACGTTGTGGTGTGGGGTGGGGTATCCCGACTTTTCTACCACGGCATTTTACCCCTCAAACCCGGTTTTCATCCGCTGACCGACCAGTTCCGCTACAACCTGACCTTCCGTAAAGCCTCATAATACAAATAAAAATAAGAATTATTCTTGCTGTGACCGGCGAGCTGTTTAAACTGCTCGCTGTTTTGTTTTGCAGGTATGGAACTATGGAACTGCTACGTGTGGTCTACCGCCAGTATCGCTGGCCTTTTATGATGGTCATGGCGTTAAGCCTGGCAAGTGCAGCGTTGGGAATTGGTCTTATCGCCTTTATTAACCAGCGTTTGATTGAGACTCCCGATCTCACATTGGCGGTCCTACCGGAATTTTTGGGCTTACTCTTACTGTTGATGGCCGTGACGCTCGGTTCTCAGCTCGCGTTAACCACGCTCGGTCACCATTTTGTCTTTCGCCTGCGTGGCGAGTTTATCAAGCGCCTGATGGATACCGATGTAGAGCGGGTGGATCAACTCGGCAGCGCGGCACTGCTGGCGGGGTTAACCAGCGATGTCCGTAATATTACTATCGCCTTTGTGCGCCTGCCTGAGCTGGTGCAGGGTATTATTCTGGCGATTGGCTCGGCGGCCTACCTGGCCTGGCTGTCGCCGAAAATGCTGGGCGTCACCACCGTGTGGCTGGTGATAACCATTGTGGGGGGATACCTGCTGGTGGCGCGGGTTTACAAGCATATGGCCCAGCTGCGTGAAATCGAAGATAAACTCTATAACGACTATCAGAGCGTGATTGAGGGGCGAAAGGAGCTTGCTTTAAACCGCGAGCGTGCCGAGCGAGTCTATGAAGACACCTATACTCCGCATGCCGCCGAATACCGTAACCATATCATCCGCGCGGATACGTTCCATCTTAGCGCTGTAAACTGGTCAAATATCATGATGCTGGGCGCAATTGGCCTGGTGTTTTATATGGCAAACAGTCTTGGCTGGTCTGACACCAACGTGGCGGCAACTTTCTCCTTAACGCTGCTATTCCTGCGTACACCACTTCTTTCTGCCGTTGGCGCGCTGCCGACGCTGTTAAGCGCCCTGGTCGCCTTCAATAAACTGAACAAGTTCCAGCTTGCGCCTTATGATGCCGGGTTCGCTCGTTCGAAGGAAGCCGGGAACTGGCAGCAGCTTGAGATGCGTGATGTCGTGTTCCAGTATGGCGACAATAGCTTTAGCGTGGGCCCGCTCAACCTCACCATCAAACGAGGTGAACTGCTGTTCCTGATTGGTGGAAACGGCAGCGGAAAATCCACGTTGGCTATGCTGTTGACAGGGCTTTACCAACCTGTGAGCGGGGCTATCTACCTTGATGGTAAAAAAATAGATACCGAAATGCAGGATGACTATCGTAAGCTTTTCTCGGCGGTGTTTACCGACGTATGGCTGTTTGAACGTTTACTTGGGCCGCAGGGTAAGCAGGCCAACCCGGAGCTGGTCAGCAGCTGGCTGGATCGCCTGAAAATGAGCAATAAGCTTGAGCTGGAAAACGGCACAATCCTTAATCTCAAGCTTTCGAAGGGCCAGCGTAAGCGCGTGGCGCTGTTGCTGGCGCTGGCGGAGGAGCGAGACATTATTCTGCTGGATGAGTGGGCGGCAGACCAGGATCCGCATTTCCGACGTGAGTTTTACCAGGTCCTGTTGCCGTTAATGCAGCAGATGGGGAAAACGGTGTTTGCCATCAGCCATGACGATCACTATTTCATTCATGCCGATCGCCTGCTGGAGATGCGGCAGGGCCAGCTGGGTGAATTAACGGGCCACGAACGTGAACAGGCTTCGCGTGATGCGGTGGCACGAACGGGTCATTAGGTTAGCCTCGTCTAAGAAAAATAAAAAAAAAACCAGTCTATTAAGGCTGGTTTTTTGTTTTCTTCATCTTCCCACGCTATAAACTAACTCGTCGTTTCCAGGGAATAGTTTATTTATGACAGCCATTCAAAAATACAGCACCAAAGAGCGCGACCAGGACCGTGCGCGCATATTGCAGATCCTGCTGACCAATAAAGCCGTCGCCAGCGGCATTCTGGCCAAAGAGCCGTTTGCTGAAACGCAAAGCGCCGAGCAGGATATCGCCGAGATAGTGACGCTGGTAGGGCGACTGCCCGCGCCGGATCTCGCCGATGTCCTGGAAGCATTGCCAACGGAAGAGCGTTTAGCACTGTGGAGCCTTATTACCGAAGAGCGTCGCGGCAGCGTGCTGGTAGAGGCCTCAGAAACGGTTTGGGATGACCTGATTGAGGATATGAGCGACAAAGCGCTGCTTAACGCGCTGCGACCGCTGGATATTGACGACCAGATCTACCTGGCACAATACCTGCCGCGCGATCTGGTGGGGCGCCTGCTGGCGACGATGCCGCAAAATGAGCGCACTCAGGTTCGTCAGATCCTGCATTACGACAAGCACAGCGTCGGCGCGATCATGGACTTTGAGGTGATCACCGTGCGTCCTGACGTCACGCTTGCCGTGGTGCAGCGTTACCTGCGTATTCGCGGTAAGGTTCCTCAAAACACCGACAAACTGTTTGTCACCAGCCGGGACAAAACGCTTTTGGGAGAACTGGAGCTGACGGCTATCCTGTTGCACCCGCCGCAGACGCCGGTACTGAAGGTGATGGATGACAATCCAACCTGCTTTGCCCCGGAAGATCATGATGAAAAAGCCGCGCGAACCTTCGAACGCGATGACTTGATCAGTGCGGCGGTCATCGACAGCGCCGGCAAGCTGATGGGGCGCTTAACGGTCGATGAGATCGTCGACGTGGTGTACGAGGAAACCGACAGCGACCTGCGCCGTATGGGCGGCCTGAGCGCAGAAGAAGATGTGTTTGCGCCGGTAAGCAAAGCCGTTCGCACTCGTTGGGCCTGGCTGGCAATCAATTTATGTACCGCCTTCGTGGCTTCCCGCGTGATAGGGCTGTTTGAACACACGATCTCCCAGCTGGTGGCGCTGGCGTCACTGATGCCTATTGTGGCAGGGATTGGTGGGAATACCGGCAACCAAACCATCACCATGATTGTGCGGGCGCTAGCCCTGCAGCATATTCAGGCCGGTAATATCTCGTTCCTGATGTTGCGTGAATTAGGGGTAGCGCTGATCAATGGCCTGGTGTGGGGCGGCGTGATGGGGACGATAACCTGGCTGCTGTACGACGACCCGGCAATGGGGGGCGTGATGACGCTGGCAATGATCCTGAACCTGCTTGTCGCGGCACTGATGGGCGTTGTTATTCCGATGACGATGACCCGGCTGGGGAAAGATCCGGCGGTAGGATCAAGCGTGATGATCACTGCGATCACCGACACCGGTGGGTTCTTTATCTTCCTTGGCCTGGCTACGCTGTTCCTGCTGTAACCCGATATCAACAACGTCTCACCGCGACGCTATGTTATAGTCGCGGTGATGCCGATGACCTCTGTTATGGATGCTATGAACTCTTCAATTACAATCGTGACCGCTTTTTTTGATATCGGAAGGGGCCAGTGGACCGCCGATAAGGGGTTTTCCCCTCATCTTGAACGTACCACGGACCGCTATCTGAACTACTTTGCTAACCTGGCGCAGCTGGATAACAACATGGTGGTATTTACCAGCAGCGATATGAAGCCGAAAGTAGAGGCCCTTCGAGGGAACAGGCCGACAACGGTGATTGTGATAGATGTGAACAAGAAGTTTGCCCACATTAAAAAACGGATTGCCCGCATCCAACAGGATGAAGCTTTCCGTTCCCGGCTGGAGACGCGGCAGCTAATCAATCCAGAATACTGGTCTCCTGAATATGTGCTGGTCTGCAATTTAAAAGCCTTCTTTGTCAAAAAAGCGATCGACCTCGGTCTTGTGAAAGACGAACTCGTGGCGTGGGTGGATTTTGGCTATTGCCGAACCCCCGAGACCACCAACGGCATTCAGCGCTGGTCCTGGCCTTTTGATAAAAACAAGATGCATTTCTTCACCATCAAGAAAGGGTTAAAGGCGAAGTCTGTTAACTCGGTATTTGATTATATGATTGGCAACCACGTCTTTGTTATCGGCGGTGCGTTGGTGGGATCGAAAGCAAAGTGGCAGGAGTTTTACCCGCTGATGTGCCGTTGCCAGAAGCTGACGCTGGATAATAACATTGTCGATGACGATCAGGGGATATTCCTGATGTGCTATCACTTCCGCCCCGATCTGATTAAGCTGAATTATCTGGGGAAAAGTCGCTGGTTCGATCTGTTTAAACGCTACGAAAAGAAAAGCCTTAAAGAGACCCTTTATCGACTTAAGTTTTTGATCAAATAAGCGCTTGCCCTGATACCTCCGCCAGGATGACAGAGTGGAAATGAAGGCACAAAAAAACCAGCCGTAAGAGGCTGGTTTTCAATGTTTAGTTGGTCGGCACGAGAGGATTTGAACCTCCGACCCCCGACACCCCATGACGGTGCGCTACCAGGCTGCGCTACGTGCCGACGCAGAAGACCAATACTACATTTTTCCGATTTGATTGCAAGGGAACCATGCGCTAACTGTCTTATAAGTAAACAATTAGTTAGCGATGAAGCGCTTCTCGTCGGTCAGAACCTGCAGCAGTAAATCAAGCTGCGGCTTGGTCTCTTCGATTCTTTGCCCTTTGAGATTGTACATCCGGTAATTGCCGCTGTTGCTCAGCACCAGCGTCATTTCCGGGGTCGTCACGGCAAGAGTATTGTTGTCTGCGCCAATCACCCAGTTGTTGCGACGGGTGGCGGCAAACAGGTCTTCACCCTGTGAATACTCATTAGCCGGCGTTTTAACGTGCAGCAGGCGCTGCATCAGGGTCGTCATCACATCCTGGTGGTCGGTAAGCTTGCTGATACTCTGGGCAGGCGTACCCGGCCAGTGAATAACAAGCGGAACCTGAATGCGCGAACGTGACCAGGCGAAAGCGTCGCGCTCATCGCCGAGCGGAATGCCGTGGCCAGCGGTAATAATGACCACGGTATTTTGCAGTTTTCCAGCTTCCTGTAGCGCATCCAGCACGCGCTTGATTTGGTCGTCAACGCTGCCCGCCGCACGCGAATATCGGCGCTCGAAGGCCTGTTGGTTGCTGTTGTCGTCAATGCTGGTGCCGTTAAATGCCACCCATGAGAACCAGCGGTTGTCGTCAGAAGCGTACTGGTTAAGCCAGTTAATCCACTGCATCGCTGTCTGGCTGTCGGTTTGGTTTTTTGCCGGACGCAGCGAGAAGTCAGAGAGCAGCGCCTGGCGATACATTGCCGAGTTAAAGCCGTCAGAGGCAAACAGGCCAAGCTGATAACCCTGCTGGTTCAGGCCGGTAATCAGTGCCGCAGGGGTTCGGCTCGAAAGCACGCCGTCCATGTAGGCCGGAGAAATACCGTAGAACAGGCCAAAGATACCGCTGTCGGTGTTATTTCCGGAACTCATGTGCTGAGTAAAGCGGATATTACTGGCCGCAAATTCATTCAGCGCCGGCATATCTTTGCTCACGCTGCCGGCGTTTAGGCCATCAACGGTGATCAGCAGAACATTATTACCGATGCCCATATCGCGGAATTGCAGGTTACTCAGCGGATACTGGACCGCCAGCGCTTCCGGGTTACCTTGCTCAACAAGGCGGCGCTGGTACTCCTGCGCATCCAGCAGGCCGTGTTTTTCAAGAAAACGCCGCGCCGTCATTGGGTAGGAGAGCGGGAGGTTAGCCCGCTGCATGGTAATCGGGCGATAAAAGTTAGCATCCGCCCAGATGTACATCAGGTGGCTGCTAAAGAATGAGATGAAGAATAAAATCACTAATGGACGTGCATATTTACGACGACGCCCAAGGCTGCGCAGCTTTTGCCAGCTCCAGGTCGCGAACAGCATCTCAATCAGCAGGATCACCGGCGCACTGATAAACATCAACTGCCAGTCGCGGGCCATCTCCCCCTGATCGGGGTTAATCACCAGCTCCCAAACGGTTGGGTTAAGGTGGAGGTGGAAGCGCGTGAAAACTTCGCTGTCTATCAATAGTAGTGTCATGCCCGCCGTGGCTAAGGCGGCGGTGATAAAGCGCAGCAGGCGCTGCGACATCACGATAAACGTTAGCGGAAAGATAATCAGTAAATAGGTGGCAAACACCAAAAAACTAAAGTGCCCAACAACGCTCAGGTACGAATAAATCCGCCCTGTGAGCGTCGTTGGCCAGTCGGCAATAAACAGATAGCGGCTACCCAGCAGCATGGCCAGCAGGATATTAAACAGGGCGAACCAGTGTCCCCAACTGACCATCTGGGAAACTTTTTCGCGGTAGCGCTGACGGTTAGTCACCATAACTTGTTACGATAGTTCCTTAGTGGGCTTTATCTTCGCTCACCGAAGCTTGAAGCGCCTCAGCAAAGGAGCGAGCCAAAGGACGACGCTGAGCGGACGCCACGCTGGTATTTATCAGATTGGTGACCATATTTCCCAATACCATCAGGGAAAGATCGGTAGGCGCGTGGTGTTTTTCCAGCACGGCTGCCAGTTCGGTCAGCATCGCTTCAACTTGTTCGTCACTGTAGCGGGATGTTTGTGGCATAAATTAAAAATCATTTGTATTCGGGAAAGGGCATTATCTTACCGTAGCAGGGACGATTTTTCCGCTTTTTTATCACGACTTGCGTCCCGGCAGCGGCAGTGGTTGAATACCGCCCGGTCATAAAGGAGAGTTTAACATGAGTCTGGATATCAACCAGATTGCCCTGCATCAACTGATTAAGCGCGATGAGCAGACGCTGGACGTCGTGCTGCGCGACACGCTGCTGGCAACAGACGGTGCCGTCGAAGAGATGATGGCGGAGTTACACCGTGTGTACAGCGCCAAAAATAAAGCCTATGGCCTGTTCAGCGAAGAGAGCGAACTGGCGGAAGCGCTGCGTTTACAGCGTAACGGCGATGAAGATTTTCTTGCCTTCAGCCGGGCCGCGACCGGCCGCCTGCGCGATGAACTTGCAAAGTATCCGTTTGCTGATGGCGGCATTGTGCTGTTTTGTCACTATCGTTACCTGGCGGTGGAATATTTGCTGGTCGCGGTACTGAATAATCTGAGCAGCATGCGCGTCAACGAAGAGCTGGATATCAGCGCGACGCATTATCTCGACATCAACCATGCGGATATCGTGGCGCGTATCGACTTAACCGAATGGGAAACCAATCCAGAATCAACCCGTTACCTGACCTTCCTGAAGGGCAGGGTGGGGCGCAAAGTGGCCGACTTCTTTATGGACTTCCTCGGCGCAAGCGAAGGGCTTAACGCCAAAGCGCAGAACAAAGGCCTGCTGCAGGCGCTGGACGACTTCACCAATGAAGCTCAACTGGACAAAAATGAACGGCAGGCAGCTCGCCAGCAGGTTTATGCCTATTGCAACGAACAGCTTCAGGCGGGAGAAGAGATCGCGCTTTCTTCTCTGGCCGATGAGCTGCCGTGGGCGGTGGATGACAAGAACTTCCAGCAGTTTACCGCTGAAAAAGGCTATGAGCTGGAAGAGAGCTTCCCGGCGGATCGCGGTACGCTGCGTCAGCTTACGAAGTACGCCGGTAGCGGCGGCGGGCTGACGATTAACTTCGACGCCATGCTGCTGGGCGAGCGTATCTTCTGGGATCCGGCGACCGATACCCTGACGATTAAAGGCACGCCGCCGAACCTGCGCGATCAGCTCCAACGCCGCACTTCCGGTAAATAAACGCCCGAGCCTCTCGTTATGGAGCCACTGAAGGCGACGTGTTAGGCGTCAGCGGTGGCTCCGGTTCTTCATGCTCGGGTAGGCGCTGTAAGTTGATGATATCGAGCTTTTGACCCATCCACACGGCATGCTCAGTATGGTCAGCTCTCGGCTGGCCACTATTGGGATGAAGCAGCACCGTCAGGCCGCGGCGGTTTAACATCAGCCACGGTACAAAGCGTGCAAACTCATCGGGCATAAACGCCACCTGGTACATAGGCATGGCATGAGGGCCGACCAGAACATCGTGCCAGCGGCCAAGCAGAACGGAAAAGCGCAAAGCGATTTCTTCGCGTAGTGTTTCTGCCGCAAGCCGTTGCTGCGGACCATCAAAATAGATATGAGCGTGATAGCTTTGTATCGTCTGAAGCGTTTGGGGCGTCGCTTTTTCAACGGACGTGCGTGGGGTTGGTTTAAACATGTCGCTCATCTCTGGGTGCCAGACCTTAATCAAATAATCCGTCACTCAAGATACAAAAAAACCCGCCGAAGCGGGTTTTTTTTCGAACTTAACTCGCGATTAAGCGCGAACGAAGTCGATGTGAGTCAGTTTTGGCTTGAACGGGTGACGCTGAACAGCCTGAACTTTCACTTTTACTTCTTTACCGTCGATAGACAGGGTCAGTACTTCTTCGTAGAAACCAGGCTTAGCCTGCTGGTTCATTACGGAGTCGTGATCCAGCTCGATGGAAACAGGAGCTTCCGCGCCACCATAAACGATAGCCGGGAATTTGTTTGCTGCACGCAGGCGGCGGCTCGCACCCTTGCCCTGCTCTTTACGTTCTACTGCATTGATAGTAAACATTGACTGTTTCTCTTTAAATAAGCCTGCTACAGGCGACCCAGCAGCAGGTAAAGTTTTCTGCTTTGCGGATGCAAAAGCGGGCGGCATTATAGCCATATCTGACTCTGTCGGCAATGAAAAGTACCGCTTAGCCGCGCAATTCATTGGCCCGACGGAAACGTCCCTGATAGTCGAAAACCTTTTCACGCACGTTCCAGAACTGACCGTTTTTCCTCGCGACCACAAAATCGGGATGACGCAGCAGCGGCTGTTGGGCCACAACATCCGCTACGGTTATCCAGCGCAGCGGCACGCCCGGCGCGCGGGAGTGTGGGCGGATAAATAACTGTTCGAAGGCCATACGTTGAGCCGGGGTCTGGAGACGGAAGCGCTCACTGACATCCGCTCCATCTTCATCGTAATAGGTGATTTTTAGCCAGTCGCCTTTTGCGTCTCCACCGTGCTGTAGCGCCATGCCGCTGCAGCGTAGCACCAGCGCATCTTTTAGCTTCAGCGCGGCCTTTAGCATATCGTCCGGGTCGACCAGTACGTGGTCACACTGATGGCAGCGGCGGGCGGCGATATCATTTTCCGCATTGCAGTTGGGGCAGTTTTTGAAGCGGAATCGGTAGTCGCACTGTTCGCGCAGGCCGTCATCATCTTCAAACCAGCCCTGGCAGCGGCGGCCAAAATGTTCAATGACGGTGCCGTCCGCGGTGGTTTTCCCCCAGAACGTGTTAGCGAAGCCACAGGACGGGCAAAAGACCTGCACCGGCACGTTGTCGCTCTTGCCTTTGGCATGGCCGACTTCCGGCGTGAACAGGTCGTGTGGGTTACCGGCATAGTCGAGGATCAGGCAATCTTTTTTGCCCGGAGACAGGCGCAGGCCTCGGCCAACGATTTGTTGGTAAAGGCTAACTGACTCGGTAGGGCGCAGGATGGCTATCAGGTCGACGTGCGGGGCGTCAAAGCCGGTGGTCAGTACCGCAACGTTGACCAGAAAACGGAACTGCTGATTCTTAAAGGCTTCGATAAGCGTGTCGCGCACAGGGCCCGGTGTGTCGGCGGTAATCAGAGCCGCATCGCTGGAAGGCAGCAGGGCGGTAACCTCTTTGGCATGCTCAACCGTCGCGGCGAAGATCATCGCGCCCTTACGCTCGGCGGCGAATTCTACAATCTGGCTGATGATATGCGGCGTAATGCGTTTTTGCTGCTTCAGTTCGCGATTCAGGTCGGCTTCGCTGAACAACCCGTTAGGCTGTGCCTGCAGGCGGCTGAAATCATATTGTACCACCGGCATATCCAGTCTTTCCGGCGGGGTCAGGTAGCCATGCTTGATCATGTAGCGCAGCGGCAGCTCGTAAATGCAGTCGCGGAACAGCGCTTTTTCATCGCCGCGAACCATGCCGTGATAATGAAACTGATAAATCCAGCCTTTGCCGAGCCGATAGGGCGTTGCCGTTAATCCCAGCAACCGCAGTCTGGGATTGTTCTTACGCAAATGCGTCAGAATTTGCTGATACTGGCTATCATCGCTGTCGCCGATGCGGTGGCATTCATCGACAATCAGCAGGGAGAATTCACCGTGAAAATGCTCAAGGTTGCGGGCAACGGATTGAACGCTGCCAAAAACCACTTTTCCCTGACTTTCTTTACGCTGCAGACCGGCGGCGAAAATATCCGCTTCCAGCCCGAGTGCGACATATTTCGCATGATTTTGCGCCACAAGCTCTTTCACATGGGCCAGCACCAACACGCGCCCGCGCGCCACTTTTGCAAGCTCCGCAATCACCAGGCTTTTGCCCGCGCCGGTAGGCAACACGATGACGGCAGGTTCAGAGTGCTTGCGGAAGTAGTTGAGGGTGGCATCCACCGCTTCTTGCTGGTAAGGACGAAGAGTAAAAGACATGGCCGGGCGGTTTTTCAACCTTGTTATCAAATGACTGCAACGATTATGCCATAAAGCACGGTTTTACCTTGAGAGAGTTTTTGATGTCGCTATACTGGCAAACTAATTATCAGGCAAACCAATTTCCACCTGAATGTGGGCTTCAGCCCCTGCCGCACGCTCGCTTGTCGGCACCTTCATGAAACAGGCAATACACTAATGCGACTCGACAAATTTATCTCTCAGCAGCTCGGTATCAGCCGCGCTATTTCTGGCCGTGAAATCCGCGCTAACCGCGTCACCATTGACGATGAAGTGGTGCGCGACGCCTCTTTTAAACTGCAGCCGGAACACCAGGTTGCCTTCGACGGTAACCCGCTGACCCAGCAAAATGGCCCACGCTATTTCATGCTCAATAAGCCGCAGGGTTACGTTTGCTCGACCGATGATCCCGATCATCCGACGGTGCTTTACTTCCTGGACGTGCCGGTGGCGCACAAGCTCCATGCCGCAGGCCGTCTGGATATTGACACCACCGGCCTGGTGCTGATGACGGATGACGGCCAGTGGTCGCATCGCATTACGTCCCCGCGCCATCATTGTGAAAAAACCTATCTGGTTACGCTGGAATCACCGGTTGAAGAGGGCACGGCGGAGCACTTCGCCAAAGGCGTTCAACTGCATAATGAGAAAGATCTCACCAAACCTGCCGTGCTGGAGGTGATTACGCCGACGGAAGTGCGTCTGACCATCAGCGAGGGCCGCTATCATCAGGTAAAACGCATGTTTGCCGCAGTGGGTAATCATGTGGTTGGCCTGCACCGTGAGCGCATTGGTGACATCGCCCTGGATCCTGAACTGGCGCCAGGAGAGTACCGCCCGTTAACCGAACAGGAAATTGCCAGCGTTGGCATGCCCTAATCACCGGAGTGACTTTTGAGCCGTAAACAGAACTCTTCTGTCGGTATTATCGTTATCCTTGGCCTGCTGGCGATGCTTATGCCGCTGTCCATCGATATGTACTTACCGGCGCTGCCGATGATTGCCCAGGGCTTTAATGTCCCGGCGGGCAGCGCACAAATGACCCTCAGTACCTATATTTTGGGTTTTGCCATCGGGCAGATCTTCTACGGGCCGATGGCCGATAGTCTGGGACGTAAGCCGGTGGTACTTGGCGGCACGCTGGTGTTCGCGCTGGCAGCAATCGCCTGCGCGCTTTCGCAGACCATCGATCAGCTGATTGCGATGCGTTTCCTCCATGGCCTTGCGGCTGCGGCGGCAAGCGTGGTGATCAACGCCCTGATGCGCGATATTTACCCGAAAGAAGAATTCTCGCGGATGATGTCTTTCGTGATGCTGATTACGACCATTGCACCACTTGTGGCCCCGATGGTCGGGGGAGCGGTGCTGGTATGGTTTAGCTGGCACGCCATCTTCTGGATTCTGGCGGCAGCCGCGCTGCTGGCGTCAGCGATGATTTTCTTCTTTATTCACGAAACGCTGGCCCCTGAGATGCGGCAGAAATTTCATCTGCGCACCACGATAGGCAATTTCGCCACGCTATTCCGCCATAAGCGTGTGCTCAGCTATATGCTGGCCAGCGGCTTCAGCTTTGCCGGCATGTTTTCGTTTCTCAGCGCCGGGCCGTTTGTTTACATCGAACTAAACCATGTTTCACCGCAGCACTTTGGTTACTACTTTGCGCTGAACGTCGTATTTTTGTTCTTTATGACGATGATTAACAGCCGCTTTGTGCGCCGTGTCGGGGCAATCAATATGTTCCGCACCGGGCTGTATATTCAGTTTGCGATGGCCATATGGCTGGTTATTAGCAGCCAGTTCGGCTTTGGCTTCTGGGCGATGGTGCTTGGCGTAGCGGTGTTCATCAGCTGCGTGTCGATGGTCTCCTCCAACGCCATGGCGGTGATTCTGGACGAGTTCCCGCATATGGCCGGAACGGCCTCTTCGCTTGCCGGTACCTTCCGCTTTGGCATTGGCGCGTTGACCGGTGCGCTGCTCTCGGTGGCGACGTTTAACACCGCCTGGCCGATGATCTGGTCTATTGCCTTCTGCGCCGCCGCCTCCGTGCTGTTCTATCTCTATGCCAGTAAAGCTCGCCACGTGAAAGCCTGAAAACTAACGGGTGTTTCTGCTCGGAAACGCCCGCTTTCTGCCCTAAAATCCTCTCTACGTACGTCCTGATACAGGATATATGTTTCGTATATGTAAATGTCTCAACTGTAAAAAGTCACAAATTTGTAGTTAAAAAGGTTGAGTTAGATCTCAGAAAGCGATACATATAGCGCCGAAACGCGTGCTAAAGCACAAAAATAAAGCGTTAGTTTTGAAATTACTACAATGGATGTAAGCCATTTACATACTCGTTTAAACGCAATTTATCAACATTGTGTTAACCTTTGTGTAAATAGTTTGAGACATATTGCCGATTGGAACTTCCGGGGAAATGAAATTGAATACCATACAACTGTCCATCGTGCACCGCCTGCCGCAGAGCTATCGTTGGCTGACGGGTTTTACAGGCTCAAAAGTTGAACCGATTCCGCAAAACGGGCAACAGGGCGAAGATTGTCTGATTGGCCTGAAACTGCTGAGTCCTGGCGGGGAAAAAGCGTGGCCGATTATGGATACGCTGAGCCAGGCACTAAGCGATATTGAAGTCGATAGCTCGGTAGTCGAGTGTGAAGGTGAGCCGTGCCTGTTTGTTAATCTGCAGGATGAACTGGCTGCAACCTGCCGCCTGAAAAACGTTGGCGTAGCGATTGCCGAGTCTTTTTCCAGCAATAATCCTTTCTGAACTCAGGCTAGCGCCAGTAGCTGACGCGTGTAGTCGCTTTGCGGTGCGCTAAATATCTGCCTGCAGTCTCCTTGTTCCACCACCTCACCCTGATGCAGCACCACCATTTGATGGCAAAGCGCTTTTACCACCCTTAAATCATGGCTAATGAAGATATACGCCAGCCGGTGCTTTTCCTGCAGCGATTTTAACAGCGCCAGAATTTGCGCCTGAACCGAGCGGTCCAGCGAGGAGGTGGGTTCATCCAACACAATGAGCTGTGGTTGTAGAATCAATGCCCTGGCGATAGCAATGCGCTGCCGCTGGCCGCCTGAAAACTCTGCCGGATAGCGGTGCAGCATGTCCGCCTCGAGCCCAACTTCCTCAAGCGCCTGAATCACTTTGGCCTCACGTTCGGCGGCGCTTAGCGACGGATGATGCACCCGCAGGCCTTCCTCAACGATTTGCAGGACGTCGAGGCGTGGGTTCAGCGAAGAATTAGGATCCTGGAATACCACCTGGACACGGTGGCGCAGCGGTGGCAGCTGTTTACGGGTAAGCTGGTGCAGCGGTTGCCCGTCAAACCAGATAGCTCCGGTGGAGTGAATAAGGCGTAATAGCGCCAGGCCCGTTGTGCTTTTGCCCGAGCCTGACTCCCCCACCAGGCCAAGGCTTTCACCCGGGCGTAGCTCAAAGCTCAGTTTTTTCAGGCCATAATGGTGGCCTACCGTTCGTTTCAGCAGCCCGCGGCGGATCGGGAAAGCCACCTGCAAATCTTCAACCTTCAATAAGGGAGCAACGTCCGTTTGAAGCGGCACCGGCTCCCCTGAAGGCTCTGCGTTCAGCAGCTGCCGGGTATAGGCATGCTGCGGATGGCTGAATAGTCGGGCGGCAGGCTGCTGCTCAACGCACTGGCCGTTGCGCATGACCGCCACGTTATCAGCCAACTTTTTCACAATGCTCAGGTTATGCGTGATAAACAGCAGCCCCATGTTCAGCTCCTGCTTCAGCTCTTGCAGCAGCTGCAGGATCTGCGCCTGAACGGAAACGTCCAGCGCGGTTGTCGGCTCATCGGCAATCAGCAGTTCGGGGCGGGTTAGCAGCGTCATGGCAATCATCACGCGTTGACGCTCTCCACCAGACAGCAGGTGAGGGTAGTCGTTAAGTCGGGTTGCTGGTTTGCGGATCCCCACGCGATCGAGACAGGTTAGGATCTCCGCCCGCGCGGCTTCAGACCGCAGACCCCGGTGCAGAGAAAGCACTTCATACAGCTGTTTTTCGAGGGTGTGTAACGGGTTTAATGACACCATCGGTTCCTGAAAAATCATCGCTATTTTATTGCCGCGCACGCCGCGCAGCGTTTTTTCTGGCGCGTTTAGCAGGTCTGTGCCGTGAAACAAAATCTCTCCTGAGGGATAAACCACGGGCGGTGACGGCAGCAGACGCAGCACGGAGAGCGCCGTCACGCTCTTGCCCGAACCGGACTCGCCGACCAGCGCCAGCGTCTCGCCTGCACCAACCTGAAGAGAAACTGAGTCCACCACCTGATGCAGGGTTTTGCCCTGCTGGAAGGCAATCGAAAGATCGTTGATGGCGAGTAGGGGAGTCGTCATGGTCAGTGTGCCTTAGACGGATCAAAGGCGTCACGAACCGCTTCGCCAATAAAAATTAACAGGGAGAGCAATATCGCCAGAGATAAAAAGGCGGAAATACCCAACCATGGCGCCTGCAGGTTGTTTTTCCCCTGCAGTACCAGCTCACCGAGAGAAGGTGAGCCTAGCGGCAGACCAAAACCGAGAAAATCGAGGGAGGTTAAGGTCGTTATCGACGCGCACAGAATAAAGGGCAGGAAGGTCAGGGTGGCTACCATGGCGTTAGGTAGCATATGGCGGGTCATGATTGACCAGTCGCCGACGCCCATTGCTTTTGCTGCGCGAATATAGTCGAAGTTGCGGGTGCGCAAAAATTCCGCGCGCACCACGCCGACCAGCCCCATCCAGCCGAATAAGACGGTAATGCCAAGCAGCCACCAGAAGCCGGGCTGCACTACGCTCGACAGCATGATGATTAAAAACAGCGTCGGCATACCTGACCAGACCTCAATAAAACGCTGCCCCCACAGGTCGATACGCCCGCCGTAATAGCCCTGTACCGCGCCTGCCAGCACGCCAATCATGCTGGAGAAAATGGTCAACATCAGGCCAAAGAGTACGGAAATACGCGTGCCATAGAGTATGCGTGCCAAAACATCGCTGCCGTTGGCATCGGTACCCAGCCAGTTTTGTGCACTCGGCGGTGAAGGGAACGGTATGTTGCTGGCATAGTTAATGCTGCTACTGCTAAAGCGTATGGGTGCCCACAGTACCCAGCCTTTTTCACTGAGGCGTTCAGTGAGCCACGGATCCTGGTAGTCGGCCGGGGTGGCAAGCGGGCCGCCAAAATCACTCTCGCTGTAGTTTTTCACGAACGGGAACCAGAGTTTGCCCTCGTAGTGCACCACCAGCGGGCGGTCGTTGGCGATCAGCTCCGAACCCAGGCTCAAAATAAAAATAACGGCAAAGATCCACAGCGACCAGTAGCCGCGACGGTTTTGATGAAAACGCGCCCAACGCGCCTGGTTTACCGGGCTTAGTCGGCTCATCCTCGGCCCTCAAAATCAATGCGGGGATCGACCAGCGTGTAGGTGACATCGCTGATGATGTTGGTTAGCAGGCCGATCAGACTAAAAATGTAAAGCGTGCCAAAAATTACCGGGTAGTCGCGCGAAAGGGTGGCTTCGTAGCCGAGCAGACCCAGCCCATTTAACGAAAACATAACTTCGATAAGCAATGATCCGGTGAAAAACATGCTGATAAAGGTCGCCGGGAACCCGGCAATGACCAGCAGCATCGCGTTGCGAAAGACGTGGCGATAGAGGATCTTTTTCTCATCCAACCCTTTAGCTCGCGCGGTGACAACGTATTGCTTGCGGATCTCATCGAGAAAGGCGTTTTTCGTCAGCATGGTCAGCGTGGCGAAGCCGCCGATAACCGTCGCCAGCACAGGTAGCGCGATGTGCCACAGATAATCGGTGATTTTGCTGTACCAGGGCAGGGCGTCAAAATTGGCTGACGTTAGTCCCCGTAGCGGGAACCAGTCGAGATAGGTGCCGCCGGCGAACAGCACAATCAGCAGGATGGCAAACAAAAACGCCGGAATGGCGTAGCCGATAATAATGAAAATGCTGCTCCAGATATCAAAGCTGCTGCCGTTGCTCACCGCCTTGCGGATCCCAAGGGGAATCGACACCAGATAGATAATCAGCGTGCTCCACAGGCCGATAGAGAGGGAGACGGGCAGGCTGTCTTTAATCAGTTTAATGACAGAGGAACTGCGAAACAGGCTATCGCCAAAGTCGAAGCGTAAATAGTCGCTGAGCATGTTGAAATAACGCTCGTGCAGCGGCTTGTCGAACCCATAACGATGAACGATATCCGCGATGACTTCCGGATCAAGACCGCGGGCGCCCCGGTACTGGCTGCTGGTGGCATCGCCTACGCCGGTTCGCGCATGGCCACTGCCCATCGCGTCGTTACCCACGCCCGGTATCCCGCTACTGTACCCCATCTGTATTGCCGCAATCGCCTGGTCTACGGGGCCACCAGGGGCGATTTGCACGATAAAAAAGTTAATCGTAATGATCGCCCACAGAGTGGGAATGATGAGCAGCAAACGCCGCAGAATATAAGCGCCCACGTCTCTTCTCCTATCGCCTGTCGGCAGGCAGTTTCGCCGCCTTGTTGACGTCGTACCACCAGTTGTCAAAGCCAATGTTGTAGACCGGATGGATAGCCGGGCGAGAAAATTTATCCCACCACGCCATGCGGTCTGCCGACATATACCACATCGGCAGCATGTAGTTGTTCCAGGTTAACACGCGGTCAAGGGCACGGCCCAGCGGCAGCAGTTTTTTCTTGTCACCCTGGTTGGCGATAATCATGTCGATAAGCTTGTCGATCACCGGGCTTTGCACGCCGGGCGCGTTATAGGTTGAGTTGATGTACTCCGACGCCCAGATGATTTGCAAATCCGGGCTTGGGTATGGCATCGCGCTGTAGACCCGCGGCATCATATCGTAATCGCGGCTGCGCAGGCGGCTTGAGAGCTGCGAGTTATCTACCTGTCGGATATTCATGGTAATGCCCAGGCGCTGCAAGTTGCGCTGGAAGGGGAGGATCCACTGCGTATTGCCTGCCGTACCGGCCAACAGTTCAAAAACAAATGGCTTGCCGGTGCTCACATTCACCAGCTTCTGGTCTTTTAACGCCCAACCCGCTTCTTTAAGCAGGCTGAGCGCCTTAAGCAGGTTATCCCGGTCAAACCCACGGCCGTCTGATTTAGGCGGGTTGTAGATTGCGGTGAAGACCTCCGGCGGGAGATCTTTTTTCATCGGCGCCAGCAGCATCAGTTCGTCGGCGTCCGGATAGCCGCGTGCGGCGTATTCGGTATTCTGGAAGTAGCTGTTTGCCCGACTATATGCGCCATAAAACAGCGCCTTGTTCATCCATTCAAAATCAAATGCCAGGCTGATGGCTTCCCGCACCCGGCGGTCGGAGAAGATGGGGCGCTGGATATTAAATGCCAGCCAGCGGGCATCCTGTGCGGATTCGTTTTTCTGCTCATCTTTTACGATGTAATGGTTGCTGAAGTTTTTGCCGGTATAGCGCGTGGCCCAGTTTTTGGCAGAAACTTCGCTGCGAAAATCAAAAGCGCCGGCCTTGAAGGCCTCAAATGCAACATCGTCATCCAGGTAGTAGTCGTAGCGGATGGTATTAAAATTCCAGCGCCCCCGGTTCACGGGCAAATTTGCCGCCCAATAGTCACGGACTCGAGACCAGGTGATGTACTGCCCCATCTTCCAGTCGGTGACTTTGTACGGTCCGCTGGAAGGCGGAGGGGAAGAAAGTGGGTCGCTTAGTTTGTGATCTTTCCAGAACTTTTCCGGGAATACAGGCAGCGAGAACAAGCCCAGCATTCTGTCTTTGCTCGGCGTGGCAAGCTCGATGCGCACGGTCAGCGGAGCAATCGCTCGTACCGTCGCCCCTTTGTATATCAGCCGGAACTGCGGCACGCCTTCGGTCATGAATTTATTGAAGGTGAACGCGACGTCCTGCGCGGTAATCGGGCTACCGTCCTGGTAACGGGCGCGTGGATTGATTGAGACTTCAGCCCAGGAAAAATTGGACGGATAGCGGGCCATCTCGGCAATCAGCGGGTAATAACTGCCGGGTTCATCATCGGAGGTAGTAAACAGCGTGTCGTAAAGCGCATCGGTGCGGATGCCGGGATTGCCGCGCATGGCAAAGCGGTTGAAGTTATCGAAGGTGCCAATCGCCGAAAGCGTTATGTCTCCGCCTTTCGGGGCGGCCGGGTTGACGTAATCAAACTGGGTAAAGTTGACGGCATATTTGGGGTCGCCCAGCACGGCAAAGGCGTAGCTTTCGTTTATCTCAGCGGCGTGTGGCGCCTGGGATAATGCGCTCAGGCAAAGCAGCATCAGTACACGTACAGCTTTCGTCATCTTCATTCCTTGCCCGGTGGATGGGATAGTGCAGGCGTAGCTCTCACGCGCCCGGTAAGCCCATGATGGTTAATCATAAGTTAGCCGGTGAAGATTGTGCAATGTCTGTCAGTCTTTCAGTTCATCATAAAGCGTATGCGACGGGTTCCAGCTGACCAGCTGGCTTAGGGTAAGCGGGCGGCTGAAGTAATAGCCCTGCAGGAAGTTGCAGCCGCGCTCGATAAGCCATTTTGCCTGTTCCGGCGTTTCTACGCCCTCTGCTACGGTGTTCATGTTCAGGCGCTGGGCAAGCGTCAGCACGGCGTCCAGCACCGGAGCCGTTACCGTTTCCATTCCTATGGAGTTGACGAAGCCTCGATCGATTTTCAGGTAATCCAGAGTAAAACGTTCCAGATAAATCAGCGCGCTGTGGCCGGTGCCGAAGTCATCAACCGCAATTTCAAACCCTTGCTCATGCAGCCAGGCGAAGATGCCCATCGCCTCCTTTTCTTTCAGCATATCGCGCTCGGTTATTTCGAAAACCAGCTGGAAATGGTGCGGCGGCAGAGAGGCGGCAAAAGCCTGAATATCGTGCTTAAACGTTGGCGAGTGAAGATGGCTGGGGGCAAGATTAACGCCAAGCTTGGCTCCGGCAGGTAAGACGTTTTGCAGCGTGGGTGCATCTCTGGCGATGAGTTCAAACAGATGGCGCGTCAGCGGAACAATCAGCTGCTGGGCTTCGGCAAAGCCAATAAACGCGTCGGGCGGTATCATGCCTGCTGTTGGATGTTCCCAGCGCATCAACACTTCTATTCCACGCATCTGCAGGGCTTCGGAATCGACAACGGGTTGGTAAACCACAAAGAATTGCCCCCGCTTGATACCGGTCAGGATCTCCTTGCCGGCACGCACTTTCACCGAAAGGAAGTAGGCGCAAAGCGCGGTGCTTAGCAGACCGAATAACAATCCAGCAAGGATCGCCAGCTGGATATCCTCTATCGGCCAGGGGGTACCATAGATATAAAGTTTGATTGGGTAGCCGCTAAGGATGGAAATTCGAGTGGGAGAAGGGGGGAGCTCATCAACATTAATCACGTCCTGGGAATAGGACGTCAGCGCTTTGTTGCCTACTACCAGCGCCATCGAACTGATGTCCTGCTGCCTCGAGGTGAAGACCAGGTACGGCGTGAGGTTGACATTAAGCGTGGTAAACACGCCACGTCCGGAAGCCAGGGGATTCAGAAACCAGGCGGCAATCACCGGCCTGCCCGGCATCATCGGCGTGCCGTTCATGATAGCCAGATCGATAGTTTTATTAATGTTCAGCTCGGGTTCCAGTGCATCCATCGACAGTTCCATGTCGCCGGTGGCGGAAGAGCAGTAGGCGATACCGTTACGCACCAGTAAAAAGGCCCGCACGTTGGGATTAAACGCCGCGCGGGAAGTTAGCTCGCCGCTGACTCTTTCGCATTCGTTCATGGTTAAAGGTTGAATGCCATCGGCCGTGGCGTGGAGTTCTTTAAAAAAGGTATCGAGGTAGTTACTGATGTCGCGAACGAGAAGGTTATAAGCGGACTCACGCTTGGAATGAAGTGCCAGGCTGGTTAGCCCACCCACAAATAATGCGGCAATCAGCCCAATCAGAAGGCTGAAGGTGACTATCTGTTTTGGCGTGCTAAAGTAGCGCGAAAAAATGTTCTTATAAGACATGGATGTATGAGTCCCGCAGGGGCAAGCGAATCATCGTTTGTTTTATGATTTTTTCTGACTATAACCCATAACCAGGAAATTGTTTACTTTGTTTCGTCTGGTGACTATTCGATGTTTCAATTGTCGGGTAAAAAGCTAACCTTCTGAATTTAAGACATAAAAAAACGCTGCATAGGCAGCGCTTTTATCACGTTGGCGGTTTTGCTGAAAGGCCAAGGGAATAACCCTCAACAAAACGTGTCTGGCTACGGCGTTAGCTGCGGCTTAGCACTCTGCGTGCTTCGTTGTAGCGCTTCTTCCAGTAAGGTTCATCCATACTGGAGATCACTACGCCACTGCTTGTAGAGGCATGTACAAATTGGTTATTGCCAATGTAGATGCCAACATGACGCCCGGTTGAGCCTGCACGAAACAGAACTAAATCGCCGGTGCGTAATTTACTGCGCGACACCGATTTACCCGTTTCCTGCTGCTCAGAAGTAGAACGAGGCAGCGTTAAGCCAAACTGCTCCTGGAAGGTGCGCTGCACGAAAGCAGAACAATCAATGCCAGCCCTGCTGCTGCCGCCAAGGCGGTAGCGTACACCTTTCCAGCTCGCGTATTGATCCATAATGCGTGACTTAACGTCAACGTTACGAACCATCTCTTCGAATTCATCCTGAGAGGCTTGCAGTAAAAAACCATCTTTTTCACCGACTGCATGCGTCTCAGAATGCATATTTGCTGTGTTAGTCGAACTACAGGCGGAAAGCATAACTGCTACCGCAATCGCGGGGATAGCCCGCAAGATATATCTCAAAATAGGCTGAGATTTGACCATTTTGTTTGTTTTCCCTTGATGTCCTTAACGAATAATTCGTTATACAAAAATACCAACGTGACGAGATTAATTACCTAAAAGCCACGAGACAATTATTCATGCACAAAAATGTGGAACATCGCACACTTTTATTCACAGCACAAATAGATCAGCCGCAGAGCAAACTTTCCCGAGACTACCCGATAAAACCGGGCTATGCGAGCGTTTTTATTCTTATTTTTATAAGAAATTGTGATGTTTCGTCGCGAAAGGTTATTTCGAACAAATGATCGGCGATGTTGCTGTTTTTATCGCCAGGTCATTCAATTTGAAGAGAATTTACTATGCGTAAATATTCATCTTACTGTCATGGTGCTGAAAAAATAAGCAGGTCCTGAGGCAGGGCCCTGCTTATTGGCAATCGTCATACCTTATTAGCCATTAGCGCTGAGCTTTATATTTACCCGGCACGGTACGGTTCAGTATAGAAATTAACCGGTCACTGATGGGGGTTAAAAGCACCCACGGCAGGCCAACGAGGGCAATAGAAACCGAGCCAACGTAGACATCGGTAAACCAATGTGCGCCAATCATTATTCTTGGTGAGGAGAAGATAACGAAGATAACTGCCGCGATCAAAAACGCGCACCTGCCAAAATAGCGCAGCATAAAACCGGTGAAGATGAGCAGCATCAGGCCATGATCGCCGGGAAAGCTATCGCGGGAGGCATCTTTCGTCGGGAAATGCAGCAGTTCGCTGACGCGATGGATATCGTCGAAAAACAGCGTCGGGCTGACGTGAACCACCGGGATCAGGTGGCCCAGCTGGTTGATCACCACGGCGCAAAGCAGCATCACGATGCCCATCAGCACCAGGCGGCGTCGGCCAGCGCCGTCTTCATGTAGCCAGAACCAGGAGAACAGAGCGCCCATAGCCAGCAGCGAAATACCGTCAAAAGCGCGGTTATTGGTGACCGCTATCAGCGTTAAAAAAGTCGGGCTCTTGACCAGTTCATTATTAAAGAAGTGGAACAGCGTGGCGTCAATGTTGAACCAAAATCCATGGTTCTCGGGCAGATACCAGCTAAAGAACAGGGCAATGCCCAGTGCGTTCAGCAGCAGGATTAGAGGGAGGCGATTAGTCATTATATAGCTTCTAAATCTCGTTACGGGGGCGCAAAGGTAGACGTGCTAACTTAAACGTAAGCTCAACAGGCTGGATTGCAAAGCGTTCCAGTCGGGCTTCTCCGGGTGTATCAATTCTATGCGGCTATCCGGCGGCGGTGAGGATTGCGTTTCAATATGCAGGTCATTGCCCTGGCGATTGATGCGCACCAGTCCTTCGGGAATACGCAGTACGCCTTTAACGCGTTCAACTGGGGCGAGACGCGCCCATTCCAGCAGCCCAATAGTGTCGAACACCGTTTCCTCATCGAAAACCCAACCGCAGGCGTGATACCCCTGTCCGCTGTTAACGCTGCGGCGCCAGCGCTGATGTTCAGGAAGACTGAGCGCGGCCAGGCCACGTGCCGCTCCCTGTCCATGCTGATGTTCGGCACTGGCTGGAAGCGCTCGTTGGTTCAGCCTTGGCCTGTCCAGCAGCTCAACGCCGATCGCGCCTTTTTCCGCATGAACCCATTCCCGGCCATCTCCGTGCGCCAAATGCCAGTGCGCTAACGCGGCCTGACTTTCTGGCGTGGCGCGATCCTGTTTGTTGGCCACAATGATATCCGCCGCGGCTAATTGGTCGCGGAAGTTGTCATTATTCAGGGCGTTCTCATTCAGGAGCTGTCGGGGATCCAGCAGGCAAAGGGTCGCGCGCAGATCGATCCACGGCTGATACACGTCGGCGGAGAGCATATCGAGGATTTGCTTTGGATGGCCGAGGCCGGTGGGCTCAATCAATAACCGGTCAGGTTTGCCCTGGCGCAGCAACGTATTCAGTCCGACCTGCATCGGCAGGCCGTTGACGCAGCACATGCAGCCGCCGGGGATCTCTTTGAGCAGGGCGCCGCTGTCGGCCAGCAGTGCGCCGTCAATGCCAATCTCGCCAAACTCGTTCACCAGCACCGCCCACTTTTCATCGGCGGGTTTATTCGCCAGCAGGTGCAGAATGGTGGTGGTTTTGCCGCTCCCCAGGAAGCCGGTAATTAAATTTGTCTTTGTCACGGGTACTCCGGGTAGTTCACTGCCTGTAAACCACGTTAATCAGTCAGTCATTGCTAATTATTTACGCTGACTATCCTGACCACAACCCGTCCAAAAGAGAAGCCCTAACACGGTTTGCTGCCGGGTAAAACCGCGTTAAGCGCATAGATTGTTAACCTGCGAGCAGGTTTTCTACCGCCCGGCGGGCACCGTTTTGCGTGAGCTGTTGCCACGCCCGCTGGACTTCGTCGACAAACCTGGCGGTTGAAGGCAGATCGTGACCAAAGATTTCACTCAGGCTGAGCAGGGCTATTACGCGTTGGTTTTCGCTGCTGCCGTTAACCAGCGCCTGGATTTTTTCCACTAACGGGTCGCGTACATCAATCGCGTGGCCTTGCCCGTCCACACCGCTTACGTAGCGCATCCAGCCCGCGATACCTAACGCGAGGCACGGCCAACTATCATTATTTTCCAGGTGCCAGCGTACGCCTTCTAACCAGCGCTGGGGCAGCTTCTGGCTGCCGTCCATAGCGATTTGCCAGGTGCGGTGCTTCAGCGCTGGGTTTGCGAACCGCTCCAGCAGGTTTGTGGCGTACTGATGCAGATCGACGCCGCTAATATTTAGCGTCACGGCCTGCTCCTGCAGCATCAGTTGCCGTGCGGCACGGGCAAAGTGTTCGTCGGCCATGCAATCATTAATATGATGGTAGCCGGCAAGGTAGCCGAGATAAGCCAGAAACGAATGGCTGCCGTTAAGCATACGCAGCTTCATTTGTTCAAAGGGCATGACGTCTTCAACCATTTCCACGCCCACGGTTTCCCATTCGGGGCGGCCGGCCACGAAGTCATCTTCTATTACCCACTGAATAAACGGCTCAGCGGCAATGGCGCAGGGGTCTTTTACGCCCAGCAGGTCAGCTATCTCTTGCAGCGACGCCTCCGTCGCCGCCGGAACAATGCGGTCAACCATAGTGCTCGGGAAAGTGACCTCTTTAACAATCCATTCTTCCAGCACCGTGCTTCGTTTGGCGGCCATGCCCAGCACGGCCTGACGAACCAAATGCCCGTTATTGGGAATATTGTCGCAGGATAAGACCGTAAACGGGCGCAGTCCACGCTCGCGGCGGCGGCTCAATGCTTCGACAAGGATCCCGGGCACCGAGTGAGGCTCCTGAGGTGAGGCCAGATCGTGAATGATTCGCTCGTTCCCGGTATCGAGCGTGCCGCTTGCCGGATCGATGCAGTAGCCTTTTTCGGTAACGGTCAGAGAAACGATAGCCACCTGCGGCTCGCAAAACTTCTCTATGATGGCCTCCATGCCGTCCAGCTTCGCGTTCAGGCACTCTCTCACGGCGCCAATCACCAACGCCTGATTTCCTGCCGCGCCTTTTTCCAGCACCGTAAAAAGATGATCCTGCTGCCGCAGATCGCGCATTAGCTTATCGCCGTTGAACAGGCTGATCTCGCAGATCCCCCAGTCGCCGCCCAGCTTGTTAAGAACCCGATCGGTAAGCAGCGCCTGATGTGCGCGATGGAAAGCGCCAAAGCCAAAATGCACGATGCGCGTTTTAAGCGCATTACGGTCGTAGCCTGGCAACTGAACGGTATCCGGGAGTGAAGCGGTGGCAATGGTGTCCATAGGTTGGCATCCTGGGTGAGGGAAATGGAAACCCGTGTAGTGTAAAGCTGTATGACAGGAAATAAAATTGGTCTATTAATTTAATCGTTTTTGTGTGATTCAGGTCTGATAATGAGGTGGGAATGGTTAATTGGTATAATAACTTTGGCGAAAAGAAAGAAAAAACGCTCCCGAAGGAGCGTCATTAATCATCAGTCTGCGCGGCCCATTGAACGCTTTTCCGCAATATGAATACGGATTTTCTCGCCGGCAACCATGTATTCCGGCACCTGAATCACCAGGCCGGTGGACAGGGTGGCTGGCTTGGTGCGGGAGCTGGCAGAAGCGCCTTTGATGCCCGGTGCGGTTTCGATGATTTCCAGATCCACGGTTTGCGGCAGCTCAAGCGCCAGCAGCTGGCCGTCCCAGGTCAGAACCTGCATATCCGGCATGCCGCCTTCAGGGATAAACTGCAGCTCTTCTTCAATCTGGTCTTTGGTGAAGATATACGGCGTGTAATCTTCTTTATCCATGAACACGTATTCGTTGCCGTCGATATAGGAGAAGTCAACGAAACGACGGGTCAGGGTAATAGTGTCAACGATATCGTCACCCTTGAAGCGCTCTTCCACTTTCTGCCCGGTACGCACGTCTGAGAAACGCATCTTGTACAGGGTTGCTGCGCCGCGAGCGCTCGGAGCCTGGATATCAATGTCTTTAACAATCAGCAGCTTGCCATTGTAATTGAGAACCATGCCTTTTTTGATTTCGTTAGCTCTTGCCATCGGTGTTTCCTGTCAAAAATTGAGATGCGAAAATATTGCGTCAAAGTACTCGTGAGGCGCGTTTCAGGCAAGCGGATTTATTCAAGAAAACGGGGGCTGGAGCGCATTAGCCGGTAACTTTGCATCGTTACCGGCAAGTGAGGCGGGAAGGCTTAGCCGCGGCCATCCTTCGGCGCTAAGAAATAGAAAGCAAACGGCAGCGAGCAGAGAATGGTGAACATAATCGTGTAGATAGCGACCCATGCGCCCTGCATGATAAACATGTCCAGCGTCCATTGCTCCATCGGCCAGTTGTACTGCTCCTCCACGCCTTCAAAGGTGACCTTCGAAATCAGTGACACCACGATAGTGAAGACAATCGCAACCGCGATAAGAAATTTTTTCCCTTCGGGAGTACGAAGTTTTGCAAACATATCAGCCTCCTGGCTGGTGAGTCGTTAAGCGTAATGGCCCCGGTAGACGAGGCCTGGATGATTAAAACGTGACGTTTACTTTGCCCCAGACCGTTCGGCCGGGTTCATTAACCGGGGTGTTGGACGAATAGCCAAAGCTGCTGTTGCCCGCCAGGTTCAGGTGCTCGCTGTAGGTTTTGTTAAACAGGTTATCGACCCCGGCACTAAGCTTGATAGCTTTGCTGAGACGATAAGCCGCGTTGGCGGAGAAAATCGCGAAGCCGCTGCTTTTGTCAAAGTCTTTGCCAACAACGTTGCCTTCATTCAGCGCTACCCGCTGCTGGTGGCTGACCACGCGAAGCAGGCCGGTACTGCTCCAGTCTCCTTGTTCCCACGTCAGGCCGACGCGCGTTTCCAGCGGGGCAATTTGCGGCAACGGCTGGTGGTCGCGGGTGTTTTGCCCCCTGGCGTAGGCAAGGCTGGCATCCGCCTTCCAGGCTTCACTCAGCGCATAGCTCATGCCCATTTCGCCGCCCATAATCGTGGCGTCAACGTTATCGGCCTGGCTAACGCGTACGTTATTGGGGTCATAGCGGAAGAGAATAAAATCATTCACCCGGCCAAGATACGCAGAAACCCAGCTATTAAAGCGCTCGCCGCTGTACTGCGCGCCAATGTCTAACTGCGTGGTTTTTTCCGTTTGCAGGTTATCGAAGACATTTTTAGAGCCATCAGGCCCGTAGGTGGGCGAAAACAGCTCCCAGTAATCCGGGAAGCGTTCGGTGTAGCCAACGCCGGCATACAGCATGACCGGGATGTCGCTGAGCGTTTGCTCATAGCGAACAAAACCTGCCGGTAATGTTTTGCTGCGCACGCTGGCGCCCACGCCCGTATCGTTATTGACGCGCGTGCGGTCGAGGCGCGTGCCGCCGATAACTTTACCGTTGGCGTCAGCATTCCAGGTTAGCTCGCTAAAGACGCCAGCGTCCTGGAAACGAGCATCTTGCTTCCAGCCGGCATCCTGCTTGCTGCGGTGGGTGCTTTGCTGGCCGTCGAGGCCGCTGCGCAGTTCGTAATCTGACCAGATCCAGGTGCCCATCATACGTCCGCCAATCGTGCGGCGATCGAGCTGCATCGCCATCGGCATATTCATGCTCATCGACGAACCCATGTCCATTGCGCCGCCCATATCCATGCCCATCGATGAGGCCATGTGCCCGCCAGACATCCCGCCGGACATTGTCCCTGGCGATCGTAGCGAGTAGTTATCCATGATGTGGTTGGCATAGTTGTAATAAACGTTGGTTTCGAACTTATTGAACACGTCGCCAATGTTCGATGCTTCAAAACGCGCGCCGAGGCTGTCTCGCCTGAACTGCGAGCCGTCCATGCTGCGCCCGGCATAGCGAGCTTCGCCGTTGCCTTTGCCTGCGGTCAGCTCGAGCAGCGTGTCCTTGTTGGGCGTCCAGCCCAGGGCCACGTCGGTGTTCCATTTATCCCACTTTGAGGCCACCCGGTTACCGTTGCCGTCTTCGTAATCACCTGAGTGGGATTTATTGCCGATCAGGCGTAGATAACCTTCCTCATTGCCGAGACTAACGTCCGCGTTGCTGTCCCAGCGCTGATTAGAGGCGGTAAGCAGGCTTGCGGTGCCCTGAATGCCCGCTTTTTCAAAGCGTGGCGGTTCCCTGTCGAAGCGCACCGTTCCCGCCGAGTTACCCGGCCCCCAGAGCACGCTTTCTGGCCCCTTAATCAGCGTCAGCAGGTCAAAGCTTTCCGGCGAAATATAAGAGCCTGGGGCATCCATTCTGGCCGGGCAGGCGCCCGGCATTTCACCATTATTGGTAAGAATACGCAGGCGGGAGCCGAACATACCGCGAAATACCGGGTCACCGTTGGTGCCGCCATTGCGGATTTGCGAGAAGCCGGGAATCGTCTTCAGATAGTCAGACCCGTCGCTTGCCGGAACGGGCTGGCGGGGTGTTTTAGGAGACGTTATAACCTCCAGCGGCGATGAGGCCGGAGAGGTGACTATCATCACGGAATCATCCTGCATATCCATAGCGTCATGCGCTCCCGCCGCGATGGCCGCGTGAGAGGTGATAGCCAGCAGTATCAGCGATACCAGCGGCTTTAAATGCGTTTTCATCATTGCCTTACTGTCCTTCAGGCGTAACGTCGCCGTTCTTGATCAAAAGAACGAGACAACGCTTCAACGTTGCCGCCAGCGTTACGCAGTTAATTATTAGAGTGTTATGCGATGTAAAAGGCAGCAAAGGGCGGGGCGCGGGCCGGATGAGGTGACCAGGGGCGAGATACCGTTGCGCAGCACAGGGCGAGCACCGGCGTTCGGCGCACGCAAATCAACAACAACAGCAGTAAAACGGTCAGGCAAAACTGAATAAAAGGCAGGTGGATCAGCAGCTGGCAGTATCCGCAGGCGATCTCTTCCCCGGGCGACATCCCCGGGCCGGACATCAGCATATTATGCGGCATTGACGCCTGGGGGCACGGATCGGGCATGGGCATATGATGGTCCATGTCAGACATGTCCATTGTCATCATCATGCTGCTGTGTTCGCAGGCTGAATGGTGCATCAGCGATTTTGAAATAACCGGTGCAATAAATAGCATCGCAACGGCAAGCAGCGCCAGCCAGCAGGCCGTTTGCTTAAAGCGTTTGCGCCAGGACAAAACGTTACCGATCCGTAGTCATTGTGGCGCAAGTGTATCCTGGAAGAACGAATGATGTTAAATGAATTGTTAGATTGACGCAGGCACAGGGTCTGCTATTGTCACGCACCCTCTGACGCTGGTGGAAACGCGAATGGATTGTCGTCCGGACTGCGGCGCCTGCTGTACCGCGCCTTCGATATCAAGCCCTATCCCCGGCATGCCCGAGGGGAAACCCGCCAACACGCCCTGCGTTCAGCTGGACGAGCGGCTGCGCTGCAAGCTGTTTGGCTCGCCTTTACGGCCTAAAGTGTGCGGGGGGCTCCAGCCTGCTCGCGAGATGTGCGGCACCTCGCGCCAGCAGGCTATGGCATTTCTGATTCACCTTGAAGCCGCAACGGCGCCTTAAATATCTTTGATGCGGGCCATGCAATAAACGCTGATGGCTATCATCCCCAGCGCGATGAAGAAAACGCTGTGGTAGTTCCAGATCTCGGCAACAACCCCTGCAAGCGAACCGGCAATAATCCAGCCCACGCGCGTAGTATTGGTATAAAGCGTGGTGGCCGCCCCCGCCTGGCCCGGCATGAGATCCTGAAAATAGATCATGCCGATCCCGGCCAAAATCCCGATAAAAATGGCGTTTAACAGCTGCAGCCCCAACAACATATATTCATTGGTCAGCGCCACCATCCCTATATAGAACAGCAACCCTGCTGCGACGGCAAAGCGCATCAGGAAGCGTTTACCGAAGCGTTTAGCGTAGTAGCCCGCAATCAGCATGGTCGGAATTTCCAGCCCGGCAGCGGTGCCCATCATTACCCCGGCGAGCTTCTCCGGCAGATGTAGCTCATTGATGATATAGAGCGGCATGTTAATGATATACAGGCTGTTGCAGCCCCACATCATGGTACAGGCGGCAAATAGCAGCAGGGCATCCCGGCGGTTGCGACGCGGCGATTCCAGCGTTGCTGTCGTTTTCACCGTGGGCTCTTTGCGCATCGACGGTAAAAACAGCCAGACCATCGCTCCACAAATGACGAAGGCAAACGCCGCACTCAGGTACATCACCTTGAAGCCGAACCCCATCGCCAGCGCGTAGGCAATCGGCGGTCCAATAACCCAGGCAAGAGAAACCTGCGCACGCAGGATAGAGCTGAACATCACCGCTTCGCGCCCGGTGTGGTCGGCATGCTCGCGGGCAAGCGCAAACATTTGTGGGTTGGCCGTGGAGCCGAAGCTGCTGAGAAATACCCCGACGAACAGCAAAATGAAGTAGTTACGGTTCCAGGCGAACAGGACGCAGCCCAGCGCGCCCAGCAGACAGCAGGCAAAAATCAGCGTTTTACGGTCGCCTTTGCGGTCAGAGCGCCCGGCTAAAAACTGACTCACCAAAATACCTATCACCGCGCTGCCGGTGAAGAAAAATCCCACCAGCGCGGGGCGAACATGAACTTCATCGGTCAAAAACAGGCTTAGCGTCGGCGTTTGTAGCGCCCCGGCAATGCCGGTCAAAAAAGCGACAATCAGGAAAGCGGATGACGAGAAATCAAGGGGCTTACGGGCGGCGGTAACGGGAGCGTTTTGCATGCTATCGGGTGACAGAAAAAAGAATGCGCGGAGTGTACGCCCGTTGTCATTAAATAAACAGATTTACCCGCCAGCTCTGCGAGGCCGCCAGCACAAATTATCCACAGAATAGAGCCCCGGGCCGGGAACATTTGGTATAGCTGAAGTTTGCTGACGCTGGACGGTAATGGCCTTTTCAGACGCTGAACTTACCGTCTGCTAAAATGAAAATGTGCTGAAGCTCTAAATTTAGAAAGCTGAAATACGAGAAATGTTGCGCGGAAAGTGGAATTAGCACAACAATCCTTGAAACGTTTCAGCGTCATCTTAGGCATCCCGCCACACGGAGATGACGTCTTTTTTCTCAGAAAAGCTGAATCGTTTCAATTCAGCGAGAGAGGAGATTTATGTTCCAGTTATCTGTGCAGGATATTCACCCTGGCAACGCTGCCGGGAGCAAAGAAGAGGCTATCCGCCTGGTTGCCGCTGCGCTCGCGCAGGCCGGTAACGTCGGCGAAGGCTATGTGAACGGTATGCTGGCGCGTGAGCAGCAGACGACAACCTATTTAGGCAACGGGATTGCTATCCCGCATGGCACCACCGACACGCGCGGTCTGGTGCTGAAGACCGGCGTCCAGGTTTTCCAGTTTCCGCAGGGGGTGGAATGGGGCGAAGGCCAGACCGCCTATGTGGCGATTGGTATTGCTGCCAGCTCCGATGAACACCTTGGCCTGCTGCGCCAGCTGACCCATGTGCTAAGCGATGACGACGTTGCTGAACAGCTGAAATCCGCCGCCAGCGCCGAAGAACTTCGCGCGCTGCTGATGGGCGAAAAACAAACAACCTCGCTACTGCTGGATAACAGCCTGCTGGCGTTGAACGTCGATGCCAGCGACCTGATGACGCTGCAGGCACTAAACGCCGGACGGCTAAAACAGGCAGGCGCGGTAGATGCCGCTTTCGTCAGTAATGTTATCGCTGGTAATCCGCTGTATCTCGGTCAGGGCATCTGGCTGAACGACAGCGCGGAAGGTAACCTGGCCAGCGCTGTGGCCGTTAGCCGCCCGGCGGCAGGCTTTGAAGCGAGCGGAAACCCGGTGAATTTGCTGATGACCGTCGCCGTTGCCGACGAGCAGCCGCTGCAGGTGCTGAACCGCCTGAGCGATATGCTTATCGGTAACCGTGCTGACAAACTGTTAAGCGCCGATGCGCCAGCGTTGCTGACGCTGCTGACCAGCGACGATGCACCCGCGGTAGAGGCGCTGAGCGCCGAATTCACCGTGCGCAATGAACATGGCCTGCATGCCCGCCCGGGTACGGCGTTGGTCAATACCATAAAACAATTCAATAGCGAAATTACCGTGACAAACCTTGATGGAACCGGCAAACCGGCAAATGGACGTAGCCTGATGAAAGTTGTGGCGCTGGGTGTGAAAAAAGGGCATCGCCTGCGCTTCACCGCGCTGGGTGAGGATGCTGAACTGGCGCTGAAGGCGATTGGCGATGCCATTGCTGCAGGTCTTGGGGAGGGCGCGTAATGACCAGACGTGTTGCGACAATTACCCTGAACCCGGCCTATGACTTAGTCGGCTTCTGCCCGGAAATCGAGCGCGGTGAAGTCAACCTGGTTCGCACCACCGGCCTACATGCTGCCGGGAAGGGTATCAACGTTGCCAAAGTGCTTAAAGATCTTGGCATTGACGTCACCGTCGGCGGCTTCCTGGGCAAAGATAACCAGGACGGCTTCCAGCAGCTCTTCAGCGAGCTGGGCATTGCGAACCGTTTTCAGGTCGTACAGGGCCGTACCCGTATCAACGTCAAGCTAACCGAAAAAGACGGCGAAGTGACCGATCTTAACTTTTCCGGTTTTGAGGTTACCGGTACAGACTGGGAGCGTTTCGTTGCCGACTCCCTGAGCTGGCTCGGCCAGTTCGATATGGTGTGCGTCAGCGGCAGCCTGCCTGCAGGCGTTTCTCCGGAAGCGTTCACCGACTGGATGACCCGCCTGCGCAGCCAGTGCCCGTGCATCATCTTCGACAGCAGCCGTGAAGCGCTGGTTGCGGGCCTGAAAGCAGCGCCGTGGCTGGTGAAGCCTAACCGTCGCGAGCTGGAAATTTGGGCCGGTCGCAAACTGCCTGAGCTGAAAGACGTGATTGAAGCGGCACATGCGCTGCGCGAGCAGGGGATTGCCCATGTGGTGATTTCTCTCGGCGCTGAAGGGGCGCTGTGGGTTAACGCCTCCGGGGAATGGATTGCCAAACCACCAGCTTGTGAAGTTGTGAGTACCGTTGGCGCAGGGGATTCGATGGTCGGCGGCCTGATTTATGGCCTGCTGATGCGTGAGTCCAGCGAACACACGCTGCGCCTTGCTACCGCCGTTGCCGCCCTGGCCGTCAGCCAGAGCAACGTAGGCATAACCGATCGTACACAGCTGGCCGCGATGATGGCTCGTGTCGACCTGAAACCTTTCCACTGACAGCAGGAGACAGGCAATGAAAACGCTGTTAATTATTGAGCCGGGACTGGGGCAGGCGCGCGCATATCTCGCGAAAACGCTGCTCGGTGCCGCTGCGCCAAAAGCGCACCTCGACATCATTGATAACCCGAACGATGCTGAGCTGGCGATTGTTGTCGGGAACGCTATTCCTGCTGATACTGCGCTGAACGGCAAAAAGGTGTTCCTCGGCGATATCGACAGAGCCGTTCAGCACCCGGAGCTGTTCCTGAGCGAAGCAAAAGGTAAGGCACAGACGTACACCGCGCCGGTGGCCGCTGCACCTGCTCAGGTTGCTTCTGCGAAGGGGCCGAAGCGTATTGTCGCCGTCACCGCCTGCCCAACCGGCGTGGCGCACACATTTATGGCAGCCGAAGCGATTGAAACCGAAGCGAAAAAACGTGGCTGGTGGGTGAAGGTTGAAACCCGTGGCTCCGTGGGCGCAGGTAACGCGATTACGCCTGAAGAAGTCGCCGAGGCGGATCTGGTGATTGTGGCGGCCGATATTGAAGTCGACCTGGCAAAATTTGCCGGTAAGCCGATGTACCGTACCTCTACCGGCCTGGCGCTGAAGAAAACGGCTCAGGAGCTGGATAAGGCGCTGGTTGAAGCCAAACCTTACGAAACGGCTGGTAAAGCAAGCACCGCTCAGGAGTCCGGTAAGAAAGAGAGCGCAGGCGCGTATCGTCACCTGCTGACCGGCGTTTCTTACATGCTGCCGATGGTGGTGGCGGGCGGCCTGTGTATCGCACTTTCCTTTGCCTTCGGGATCCAGGCCTTTAAGGAACCCGGCACGCTTGCCGCTGCGCTGATGCAGATTGGCGGCGGTTCCGCGTTCGCGCTGATGGTGCCGGTTCTGGCGGGCTACATCGCCTTTTCTATTGCCGACCGTCCAGGCCTGACGCCGGGTCTTATTGGCGGCATGCTGGCAGTTAGCACCGGCTCAGGCTTTATCGGCGGTATCATTGCCGGTTTCCTTGCGGGCTATATCGCGAAGTTGATTAGCGCTAAGCTGAAGCTGCCGCCAAGCATGGAAGCGCTGAAGCCGATCCTGATCATTCCGCTGTTCTCAAGCCTGGTGGTTGGCCTGGCGATGATCTACCTGATCGGGACACCGGTGGCTAAAATCCTGGCGGGCCTGACCCACTGGCTGCAAACCATGGGCACCGCGAACGCGGTCCTGCTGGGCGCAATTCTGGGCGGGATGATGTGTACCGACATGGGCGGCCCGGTGAACAAAGCGGCATACGCTTTTGGGGTTGGCCTGCTCAGTACCCAGACTTATGCGCCAATGGCGGCAATCATGGCCGCAGGCATGGTGCCACCTCTGGCGCTGGGCCTGGCCACGCTGGTTGCTCGCCGTAAGTTTGACAAGGCGCAGCAGGAGGGTGGCAAAGCGGCGCTGGTACTGGGGCTGTGCTTCATTACCGAAGGGGCGATTCCGTTTGCCGCTCGTGACCCGATGCGCGTTCTGCCTTGCTGCATCATCGGCGGCGCGCTGACGGGAGCGCTGTCCATGGCGGTTGGCGCCAAGCTGATGGCGCCGCACGGTGGACTGTTTGTGCTGCTGATCCCTGGCGCGATTACCCCGGTGCTGGGTTACCTGCTGGCTATTGTGGCCGGTACGCTGGTGGCTGGCCTGTCCTACGCCTTCCTCAAGCGTCCTGAAACGGAGCTGACGGCGAAAGCGGCTTAATCCCTCCTCAACGTCTGCCTTCCTGTTAAAGGCAGACGTTTCTCTTCTGCCTTCATTTTTTATTCCCTGCAATCCCTTAAATACCTCTCAGCATGCTCTTTCGGGATCTCTCCCGCATACATGAAAACCCTCCAACTCGTTACAGCCCTTTACTAAGCCCTTTGCACAATCCTGATATTTCAACCTTGTCTCCTGCCGGGTAAAAACGAATATTTTGGCCAGGCAAACAAGATGGGTGTACTATGTACCCAATGGTGTACTTAGTACCCTCAAGGACGGGGGCACGATGACTCACGCTATTACTTTTATTGAGACGACGTTATTTACTCGCCAGATTAAACAGCTCGCGACGGATGACGAACTTAGCGCGCTACAAAAGGAGTTAATCGGATCGCCGGAGAAAGGCGACCTGATACAGAAAACCGGAGGATTACGGAAGATCAGGATGGCAACCGGCGTCAGGGGGAAAAGCGGAGGCGCAAGGGGTGTTTATTTTTTGGCAACGGCGGAGGTGATTTGGCTGATTATGGCCTGGCCGAAGAATATAAAAGAAGACCTGACGGCCGCGGAAAAAACTGAACTCAGGAAATTGACTAAATTATTGAAAGGTAAATAGAGCATGAGTTTTTTTAATGACCTTAAATCTTCGCTTGAAGAGGCGGTGGAGATTAAAAATGGCGCGAAGGCCCCTGCAAAGGTGGTTCGCTATGACGTGGCGGATGTCCGGGCGATCAGAGAGCAGTTGAATGTTTCACAAAGTGAAATGGCAAAGGCTTTAGGCACCAGCGTTGACACCATCAAAAGTTGGGAATTAAAGCGCCGGAACCCTACGGGCCTTGCCGCAAAAGTGCTGGCGACGATTCAGGCCAACCCGGCATTCTATTATGAGCTGGCAGCACGCTGAGCGTTGCTGCCAGCTAAGATCCAGGCGCAATTCGCTTAAGAACTAAGCTGTAGCTTCTTCGTGCTGCTGCGCCTTAAGCCAGGCTATTTCTTCCGCCCAGATATCCGGATTAGTGGTTTCCAGAATTAACGGGATGCCGTCGAAACGTGCATCGCGCATGATCCAGCTGAACGGCGTGTGGCCGATGTTGCCGAGGCCCAGGCTGTTATGACGGTCAACGCGGCTGCCAAATTCACTTTTCGCATTGTTAAGGTGCATACCGCGAAGGTACTTAAAGCCGACAATGCGTTCGAACTCGCTAAAGGTATTTTCACAGTCTTCTTCGGTACGCAGATCGTAACCGGCGGCAAAAGCGTGGCAGGTATCAATGCAGACGCCAACGCGGGACTTGTCTTCCACGCCGTCAATGATGGCCGCGAGATGCTCAAAGCGGAAGCCGAGGTTGCTGCCCTGGCCTGCGGTGTTTTCGATAACCGCGGTTACGCCCTCGGACTTTTCCAGCGCAATATTAATCGACTCGGCGATGCGCTTCAGGCATTCCTCTTCCGGAATTTGCTTCAGGTGGCTGCCGGGGTGAAAATTCAGCAGCGTCAGCCCCAGGTCCTGGCAGCGAACCATTTCGTCGATAAACGCCTCGCGGGATTTTTCCAGCGCCTCTTCAACCGGATGGCCGAGGTTAATCAGGTAGCTGTCGTGAGGGAGAATTTGGCCCGGACCGTAGTGATATTTTTCGCAGGCGCTTTTAAAGCTGTCGATAATTTCGCTGGCCAGCGGCGCGGCGCGCCACTGGCGTTGATTCTTGGTGAACAGGGCAAAAGCGGTGGCTTCCAGTTCGTGGGCGCGGATGGCGGCGTTTTCCAGGCCGCCCGAGGCGCTAATGTGCGCTCCAATAAACTTCATCTGTCTTCTCCTGTTTCTTGACGGGCAGAACCCGCTATCGGTAATCCGTCATGATAGCGGGTCAGGAGGCTTTTTTCCGTATTGAATTATGCGATCAGGTGGTGAATCGCCAGGTTAATGCCCGCGCCACCGACAATCAGCCAGATGAACAGCACCAGCGCCATCAACAGAGGGCGCACGCCGGCCTTTTTCAGCGCGCTGACGTGGGTTGTCAGGCCGAGCGCGGCCATCGCCACCGCCAGCAGGACGGTATCCAGCGTTACCAGCAAATTAACCACGGCCTGCGGCAAGAAGTGGAAGGAGTTGAAAATCGCCACCACGATAAACAGTATCGCAAACCATGGGATAGTGATTTTGCGCGTCTGCGCGCTGCCAGCCGGCGCCAGAGACTTAACGCGGGCGGCAAGGAAAATCAGGAACGGCGCAAGCATCATCACGCGCAGCATCTTGGCAATGACCGCTGCGTTCTCGGTTTCCGGGCTAATCGCATGGCCTGCAGCCACCACCTGAGCGACCTCATGCATCGTCGACCCGGTGTAGATCCCGAAGGTTTCCGGCGTAAACCAGTGGGTGACGAACGGGTAAATCATCGGGTAGACAAAGATAGCGAGCGTCCCGAAGATAACCACGGTTGCCACCGCCACGGTGACTTTGCTGGCCTCGGCCTTGACCACGGGCTCTGTGGCAAGCACCGCCGCCGCGCCGCAAATGCTGCTGCCCGCGCCAATCAGCCAGCTGGTTTGTTTATCCAGACCGAAGACTTTTTGGCCGAGCCAGCAGGCGAGGGCGAAGGTGCTGCACAGCGTCAGCACGTCAATCAGCAGGCCACTTACGCCGACGTCGGCAATTTGCGAAAACGTCAGGCGGAAGCCATAAAGAATAATGCCGAGGCGCAGCAGATGCTGCTTGGCGAACAGCACGCCGCCGTCGCACTGCTGCCAGATTTTTGGGTAAACGGTGTTGCCGACAATCATGCCGCAAAGGATGGCAAGCGTCAGGGCGCTAAGACCGACGCCGGCCACCGCAGGGATATTGCCGAGCCATAACGCCAGTCCGGTAATGGCGGCGGAAAGCGCCAGCCCCGGTAAAAAGTGCCACAGCGTGTGGCGGTGAGCTTGTACTGTGAGTGCAGTCATAACCTTCTCCTTTGTCATGGCAAAAAGGCTACGCCTCGCTGGCATAAAAATAAAATTGATTATATATTTATAATTAATCTTTATAAGTGGTAAGCAACGCGCTGCCACCACAGGAAAGCCCCCTTATGCATATCACGCTGCGGCAACTTGAAGTGTTTGCTGAAGTCCTTAAAAGCGGCTCGACCACCCAGGCATCCCAGATGCTGTCTCTGTCCCAGTCGGCGGTAAGCGCCGCCCTGGCCGACCTGGAAGGGCAGCTTGGGGTTCAGCTTTTCGACAGGGTCGGGAAGCGGCTGGTCGTCAACGAGCACGGCAGGCTGCTCTATCCGCGTGTGGTGGGGCTGCTGGAGCAGGCGGGTGAAATAGAACAGCTGTTTCGCGAGGATAACGGCGCGATCCGTGTTTATGCCAGCAGCACCATTGGCAACTACATTCTGCCGGAGATGATTGCCCGCTACCGGCGCGACTTTCCGAAGCTGCCTCTCGAGCTTAGCGTCGGCAACAGTCAGGACGTGATTAACGCGGTGGCGGATTTCCGCGTCGATATCGGGCTGATTGAAGGGCCCTGCCACATGGCAGAGCTGGTGACTGAACCGTGGCTCGAAGATGAGCTAGTGATCTTTGCTTCGCCGGGAAACCCGCTGGTACATCAACCGGTCACGCTTGAAAACCTGGCAAAACAGCCGTGGATCCTGCGTGAGCGTGGCTCAGGCACCCGTGAGATTGTCGACTATTTATTGCTTTCGCACTTGCCGAAGTTTCAGCTGGGCATGGAGCTGGGCAATTCGGAGGCGATCAAGCATGCGGTGCGCCACGGGCTGGGCATCAGCTGCCTGTCCCGCCGCGTCATTGCCGAACAGCTGGAAAGCGGCTCGTTGGTGGAGGTTGTCGTCCCGCTCCCTCGCCTGGTGCGCACGCTGTACCGTATCCACCACCGCCAGAAGCACATCTCTAACGCGCTGCTTCGTTTCCTGCGCTACTGCGAAGCATAATGCACCAAGATCTTGCAGCTGCACCCGATTGGGGTGTAACTGCGAGGCAGCTTTCCCCCCGATAACCTCCTTTCACCGTGATGTAGCAACAATCTTGGCGATTCAGCTTCGTTGGCACATTAGTTGCAGATTTGAATTCAAAGAATCTTTTGTTTCAATCAGGCGACGAGGCTGCACATGACGATGAAAAAATGGTTGTTCTCTTTAGTTGGCGCGACGGTTCTGCTGGCTCAGGCGGGGGCGGTAATGGCCGACCAGCTGCAGGATATTGAAAAGCGCGGCGTGCTGCGCGTGGCGGTTCCGCAGGATTTCCCGCCTTTTGGCTCAGTCAATGCTGACCTGAAACCGCAGGGCTATGACATCGATATGGCGGCCTACCTGGCGAAAGGGCTGAAAGTCAAACTGCAGCTGGTGCCGGTGACCAGCGCGAACCGTGTCCCGTACCTGCAAACGGACAAGGTTGACCTGGTGATTTCAAGCCTCGGCAAGAACGCGGAACGTGAAAAGGTCATCGATTTTAGCCGCGCCTATGCCCCGTTCTTCCTCGGCGTATTTGGCCCTAAAGATGCTACCGTAGCTGATGCTAAAGCGCTTAGCGGCAAAACCATTGGCGTGACTCGCGGTGCTGTGGAGGACATGGTATTAACCGACCTGGCACCGAAAGACGCCGACGTGAAGCGCTACGAAGATAACAACACCACAATCTCCGCTTATCTCTCCGGCCAGGTGCAGTACATCGCCACCGGCAACCTGGTCGTGGCGGCGATTGCCCGCCAGACACCCACCAAAGCGCCGGTCAGTAAATTTATGCTGAAAGACTCGCCTTGCTATATTGGGCTGAAAAAGAACGAACCTGCGCTGAAAGCGAAGGTAGATGAGCTGATTGGCGACGCGCTGAAGGACAACACCCTGAATACCCTGTCGCAGAAATGGATGCAGGCGCCGCTGCCTGCCAACCTCGGCGCCTGAGGAGCGGGGGATGACCACGCAACTTGATTTTGCCGGTCTGCTGCCTTACTGGCCGGAGCTACTCTCCGGCCTGTGGGTGACGCTGGGACTCACTTTTATGGCGACGGTCGGTGGCGTTGCCATCGGCATTACCGGGGCGGCCATTCGCAGCGGCAAACCGGGGCTGCTGAGCCTGGTATGGGGCG
This sequence comes from Cedecea sp., assembly GCF_036500665.1. NCBI lineage: Bacteria > Pseudomonadati > Pseudomonadota > Gammaproteobacteria > Enterobacterales > Enterobacteriaceae > Cedecea > Cedecea sp. Next base: position 9,252 of record NZ_DASYBS010000121.1, on the reverse strand, counting down.
GTTACGTGGAGCTAATCCGCAACACGCCGTTTGTGGTGCAGCTGTTCTTTATTGTTTTCGGACTACCGGCGCTGGGGCTAAAGCTCAACGCCGGGGAAGCGGCGCTTATCGCGATGTTGATTAACCTCGGGGCTTACAGCACCGAAATTATCCGGGCGGGCATTCAGGTGACGCCGAAAGGGCAGTGGGAAGCCGCCCGCGTGCTGGGCTTGACGCGTAGCCAGACGTTTTTACGCGTGGTGCTGCCGCCTTCCCTGAAGCGCATTTATCCGTCGCTGGTCAGCCAGTGCATTATCGTGATGCTGGGGTCTTCCGTGGTGTCGCAGGTTTCTTGCGAAGACCTGACGTTTGCCGCCAGCCTCATCCAGTCACGCACCTTCCTCAGTTTTGAGGTCTATCTGGTGACAACTTTAATGTATCTGGTGCTGTCTTTAATTATGCGTCAGCTGCTGCTGGCAGCAGGGCGAAAATGGCTGGGGAGTGATGTCGGATGATGACGTTTACCGACTGGGATATCGTGCGCAACCTGCTGCTGGCGGCCCGCTGGACGGTGCTGCTGTCGCTGATTGCGTTTTTTTGCGGCACGCTGGTGACCTTGCCGCTGCTGCTGCTTCGCATCAGCCGCTGGACGTGGCCAAAACGTTTCATTAGCGCTTATGTCGCGCTGTTTCAGGGCACGCCGCTGCTGATGCAGCTGTTCCTCGCTTTCTTCGGTATCGCGCTGTTCGGTATTGACGTGAGCGCCTGGACGGCGGCGACGCTTGCCCTGACGTTATTTACCAGCGCGTTTCTGCTGGATATCTGGTACGGCAGCATTCGTGCGTTACCCAAAGGCCAATGGGAAGCCTGTCGTTGTCTCGGTTTGAGCTTCGGGCAGACGCTGTTTCGGGTGATTGCCCCGCAGGCAATGCGCATCGCCGTTGCGCCGACGATCGGGTTTTCGGTACAGGTGATTAAGGGCACCGCGCTGGCCTCGATTATTGGTTTTGTTGAGCTGACCAAAGCCGGCACCATGCTGAATAACGTGACGTTTGAGCCGTTTAAAGTGTTTGCCCTGGTGGCGCTCGGCTATTTCTTACTTTGCTATCCGCTGTCGCGCTACAGCCGCTATCTGGAGAAAAAATTCCATGCCGCTCATCACCATTAATGACGTACAAAAATATTACGGCGACAACCACGTGCTGAAGGGCGTCAGCCTTGATATCGACATGGGCGAAGTGGTGTCGATCATCGGCCGCAGCGGCTCCGGTAAAAGTACGTTGCTGCGCTGCATGAACGGGCTTGAAGGTTACCAGGACGGCAGCATCAAGCTTGGCGGCATGACCATCACCGACCGTGAATCTCAGGCGAGAGAAATCAGCCGTTCCGTGGGGGATGGTGTTCCAGAGCTTTAACCTGTTCCCGCATATGACCGCGCTGGAAAACGTGATGCTGGCGCCGCGACGGGTCCTGAATAAGAGCGCTGCCGAATGCCGTGAGCTGGCGCTGGAGATGCTCAACAAAGTCGGCCTGGGCGAGCGCGTGGATTATTACCCGGCCAATCTTTCCGGCGGCCAGCAGCAGCGCGTTGCCATTGCCCGCGCGCTGGCAATGAACCCTAAAGTGCTGCTGTGCGATGAAATTACCTCGGCGCTCGATCCTGAACTGGTGGGCGAAGTGCTTAAAGTTTTGGAACAGCTGGCGGCAGAAGGCATGACGCTGATTCTGGTGACTCATGAAATGAACTTTGCCCGGGAAGTCGGCGATCGCGTGGTGTTTATGCATCAGGGCAAAGTGTGGGAGCAGGGGGAGAGCAAGTCGTTTTTTGCCAGTCCTCGTACTCAGGAATTGCAGCAGTTTATCTCGTCCGTACGCGGGCTCGGTTAATCTTTGACCGCCGGTCGGCTGAATGCGCCGGCGGTTTTTAATTCCCCTCAACTTATCGGCCTGATTAGCGACTTGCTAATAATTGCCGGGCGATCATGAAGCTCTCTTATAACCCGGGATTTCTGCTATCTGAATAAAGACGTTTTGTTACAATCTTGCCTCATTTTTTGGATAGGCAACAATTTCCTATGGTTTCACAAGATAAAACGACAGAAGCGCCTGGCTTACGCCGCGAATTAAAGGCGCGCCACCTGACGATGATCGCCATTGGCGGCTCCATCGGTACGGGGCTTTTCGTTGCCTCTGGGGCGACAATTTCTCAGGCGGGGCCGGGCGGCGCGCTGCTCTCTTATATGCTGATTGGCCTGATGGTGTACTTCCTGATGACCAGCCTGGGCGAGCTGGCGGCGTTTATGCCGGTCTCTGGTTCCTTCGCAACCTACGGCCAGAAATATGTAGAAGACGGCTTCGGCTTCGCGCTCGGCTGGAACTATTGGTACAACTGGGCGGTAACCATCGCCGTTGACCTCGTCGCCTCGCAGCTAGTAATGAATTACTGGTTCCCGGACACCCCAGGCTGGATCTGGAGTGCGCTGTTCCTCGGCATCATGTTCCTGCTTAACTGGATCTCCGTGAAGGGCTTTGGCGAAGCGGAATACTGGTTCTCGCTGATAAAAGTGACCACCGTCATCATCTTCATCATTGTGGGTGTGATGATGATCGTGGGTATTTTCAAAGGGGCACAGCCGGTAGGCTGGAGCAACTGGACAACCGGCGACGCGCCGTTTGCCGGGGGCTTTGCCGCAATGATCGGCGTAGCGATGATCGTAGGCTTTTCTTTCCAGGGCACCGAGCTTATCGGGATTGCCGCCGGTGAGTCCGCGGACCCGGAGAAAAATATCCCTCGCGCCGTGCGTCAGGTGTTCTGGCGAATCCTGCTGTTCTATGTGTTCGCGATCCTGATTGTTAGCCTGATCATTCCTTATACTGATCCAAGCCTGCTGCGCAACGACGTGAAAGACATCAGCGTCAGCCCGTTCACCCTGGTGTTCCAGCACGCGGGCCTGCTCTCTGCGGCGGCGGTCATGAACGCCGTTATCCTCACGGCGGTGCTGTCGGCGGGTAACTCCGGGATGTACGCTTCCACGCGTATGCTTTACACCCTGGCCTGCGACGGTAAGGCGCCGCGTATCTTCGCGAAGCTGTCTAAAGGTGGCGTGCCGCGTAACGCGCTTTACGCTACCACCGTCATCGCTGCGCTCTGCTTCCTGACCTCTATGTTCGGCAACCAGACCGTTTACCTGTGGCTGCTGAATACCTCCGGGATGACAGGCTTTATCGCCTGGTTGGGGATTGCCATCAGCCACTATCGCTTCCGTCGCGGCTACGTGCTGCAGGGCAACGACATTAACGACCTGCCGTACCGTTCGGGCTTCTTCCCGATTGGGCCGATCTTCGCCTTTGTGCTGTGCCTTGTCATCACGCTGGGCCAGAACTACGAAGCTTTCCTGTCTGACACCATCGACTGGGGCGGCGTCGCGGCAACCTACATCGGCATTCCGCTGTTCCTGGCTATCTGGTTCGGCTACAAGATAACGAAAGGCAGCCGCTTCGTGCGCTACAGCGAAATGGAATTCCCGAAATTCCGTGAAAAATAAGCCAAAGTAACAATAAGTTACTCTTTAAAGGGCGTGATTATCACGCCCTTTTTCTATTCTGCTGGCAATCAATAATGCCAACGGGCTATAGTATTCAACAATTAAATTGATAACCATTATCATTTGCTTTATCGTTAACACCATTCTTTAAGGAACGAAGGAGCGTTAGCATGAAGCGTATGATTAAATTAAAAAATATCTGTCTTGCACTGGCATTAACCGCCTCCGGTTTGCACGCCGCAATCGCCGCGACGGTGACCGACATCGTCGGGCGTGAAGTCACTATCCCGCAGAAGGTTGATCGCATTTTGCTGGGGGAAGGGCGGCTGTTTTATGCTCTGGCGCTGCTGGAAGGGCAAAAGCCGATCGACCGTATCGTTGGCTGGCAGGGAGACTTCCGTAAGCTGGACACGCAGACTTACGCGCAGTACAAAGCAAAATTCCCGAAAATCGATGATATTCCGCTGATTGGCAGCACCACGGCCGACAGCGTCAGCCCGGAAAAAGTGCTGACGTTGCACCCTGACGTGGCGATTTTTGGCCTGTCTGGTCACGGGCCTGGCCGCCATAGCGAGCTGGTTTCCCAGCTTGAAAAAGCGGGCGTGCCGGTGGTCTTCGTTGATTTTCGTACCTCGCCGCTTAAAAATACCTTGCCGAGCATGCGCGTGCTGGGCAAAGTGTTGCATCGCGAGAAGCAGGCCGATGATTACATCGCCTTTTATGAAGCAAACCTGAAAAAAATAACCGATGTCACCGGCAAGATGGCGGTGAAAGATAAACCTTCGGTGTTTATCGAACTGCGTGCTGCGGCAATGGAAGAGTGCTGTGGATCCGCCGGTAAAGGCAACATGGGTGATTTTATCGACCTGGCAGGCGGCAACAACATAGCTAAAGACCTGCTGCCGGGCGCGCTGGGTACGGTAAACCTGGAAAAAGTACTTGCCGCTGACCCGCAAATCTACATTGCCAGCGGCGGCAAAGCGCCGGGAGCGACTGCACCGGGCGTGGTGCTGGGGGCTCAGGCAACAAAAGCAGAAGCTCAGGCCAGCCTGCAGACCGTGCTGGAGCGTAAGGGCATTGACCAGCTAACCGCGGTGAAAGAAGGGCGCGCCTGGGGCGTATGGCATAATTTCTACAATTCGCCTTACAACATCCTCGCTATTCAGGCGATGGCGACCTGGTTCCACCCGCAGCAGTTTGCTGAGGTGAACCCGGAGCAGACGATGCAGCAACTTTATAAACAGTTCCTGGCGGTAGAGCCAACGGGAACGTACTGGACCGATCTTAAGAAGTAACGAAGGTAAGACTTGATGAGTGCCACCACCGATCCGATGCCAAACGAGGCGCAGCCTGCCACTATTATGGGGCGCTACCAGCAGGTGCTACGTCACCGCTATTTGCTGATGGGGGCGTTGGTCATTGCGATCTTAGCCTCGCTGCTGCTGGACTTTACCCTTGGCCCTTCCGGGCTGCCGCTGGATACGCTGTGGCAGACCCTGATTGACCCGGCCAGCGCGAATGCCGGTACGCGGGTGATCGTGTGGGACATTCGTCTGCCGTATGCGCTGATGGCGCTGCTGGTCGGCATGGCGCTGGGCCTGGCGGGGGCGGAGATGCAAACCATCCTCAATAACCCGCTGGCCAGCCCGTTTACGCTCGGCGTTTCCTCGGCGGCGGCCTTTGGTGCCGCGCTGGCGATTATTCTCGGCATCGGTATTCCTGGGGTGCCCGATCAGTGGTTTATCTCTGCCAACGCCTTTGTCTTTGCGCTGTTTGCCGCGCTGATGCTGGACGCCATTACCCGCTGGACGCGCGTGGCGAGTTCCGGCGTGGTGCTGTTTGGTATCGCGCTGGTGTTCACCTTTAATGCCCTGGTGTCGATGCTGCAGTTTATCGCCAGCGAAGACACGCTGCAGGGGCTGGTGTTCTGGACGATGGGCAGCCTGGCGCGTGCCTCCTGGGACAAGCTCGGCGTGCTGCTGCTGGCCTTTGCCATCATCATGCCTATTTCTATGCTCAGCTCCTGGAAGCTGACCGCGCTGCGCTTAGGCGAAGATCGCGCCGTCAGCTTTGGCATCGACGTGAAGCGCCTGCGTTTAGGCACTCTGCTACGCATCAGTATTTTGTCCGCGCTGTCGGTTGCCTTTGTTGGCCCCATCGGCTTCATTGGCCTGGTCGCGCCGCATATCGCCCGTATGCTGTTTGGCGAAGATCATCGTTTTTACCTGCCGGGCAGCGTGCTGGTCGGCGCGCTGGTGCTGTCCCTGGCGTCGGTTGCCTCTAAAAACATTATCCCTGGCGTCATCATTCCGGTGGGGATCGTCACCTCGCTGGTGGGCGTGCCGTTCTTCCTGAGTATTATTCTTCGCCATAAGGGGAACGTGTGATGCAGGGTTTACAGATTGATGCATTCAACGCCGGTTACCCGAAGCGTAAAATTATTGAAAACCTCAGCGTGCCGACGCTGCCACGCGGCAAAATCACCGTGCTGCTGGGGCCAAACGGCTGCGGTAAATCGACTTTACTGCGCTCGCTGGCGGGCCTGAACCGTGCGGAAGGGCAGCTGTATCTCGACGGTGAAGACCTGATGGCTTTGCCGTTTGCCAAACGCGCTGAAAAAGTCGTTTATCTGCCGCAGTCGCTGCCGCAGGGCGTACATCTGCATGTGCTGGAATCCATTATCGTGGCCCAGCGCGCGTCCGGTGGCCGCCACAGCGCTGAAAGCGAAGCGCAGGTCATGCAGCTGCTGAAACAGCTGGGGATCTCACATCTGGCTTTGAGCTACCTGGATCAGCTTTCCGGCGGGCAAAAACAGCTGGTGGGCCTGGCGCAGTCTTTGATCCGTCGACCATCTTTGTTGCTGCTGGACGAGCCGCTGAGCGCGCTGGATTTGAACTATCAGTTCCACGTCATGGATCTGGTGGCCCGCGAAACCCGCGAGCGCAACATCGTCACCGTCGTTGTGGTGCACGATATTAATATTGCTTTACGCCATAGCGAGCATGTTCTCATGCTGCGCGACGGCAAACTGGTTGCCAGCGGTGAGCCGGAGGAAGTGATTACTCCGCGCAGCCTGGCCCAGGTTTACGGCGTGAAGGGGCGCATTGAACGCTGCTCACAGGGTGTTGCCCAGGTGCTGATCGACGGCCTGGTGGAAACGCCCACCGTATAACAACGCATTTCAGAAATACTAAGGAACCCAGTATGCAGCCTGCGGCCAATGTAGCCGCTGGCGCATAGTGCAATGTGAGCGCTAAACGGTTGTTTCGTTTGTAATTCACCTCATGGAGAGAAAGAAATGTTAAGGTTGAATCCCATTGTTCGGGGAGGACTCTGTGCATCTGTACTCGGCCTGGCTTTCCCCGTCATCGCCGACGATCGCGAAGAAACCCTCGTTGTCACCGCGTCAGCCACCGAACAAAACCTCAAAGATGCGCCCGCCAGTATCAGCGTTATCACCCAGGACGATTTGCAAAAGAAACCGGTCACTAATCTGAAAGATGTGCTGCAGAACGTGCCCGGCGTTCAGTTAACCAATGAAGGCGATAACCGCCGTGGCGTCAGCCTGCGTGGGCTGGACAGCAGCTATACCCTGATTCTGGTCGACGGCAAGCGAGTGAACTCCCGCAATGCGGTATTCCGCCATAACGACTTTGACCTGAACTGGATCCCGGCGGATGCGATTGAACGTATCGAAGTGGTGCGCGGGCCGATGTCCTCGCTCTATGGTTCCGATGCCCTCGGCGGCGTGGTGAATATTATTACCCGTAAAGTGGGCAAAGCCTGGCACGGCACCTTTACCGTGGATTCAACCGTTCAGGAGCACCGCGACCGCGGCGATACCTGGAACGGTAACTTTTTCACCAGCGGCCCGCTGATTGACGACGTGCTCGGCGTAAAAGTCTACGGTAGCCTGGGCAAGCGACAGAAAGACGGCCAGCAGGCTTCGACAGCTAACGCCAATGGCCTGACGCCGCAGATTGAAGGGTTCACTTCGCGCAATGCCAGCACCGAGTTTTCGTGGACGCCTGCCGACAATCAGGATGTCACCGTAGGCTACGGCTTTGACCGCCAGGACAGGGAATCTGACTCGCTGGATAAGAACCGCATCGAACGTCAGGATTATTCCCTCGGCCATAACGGACGCTGGGACTTCGGCAATACCGAACTGCGTTTCTACGGCGACAAAATTGATAACCTTAATCCGGGGAATAGCGCGGCCATCACCTCGCGCAACAATAGCCTCGACGGCAAGCTGGTGTTGCCGCTCAGCGACATCAACCAGTTCCTGACCTTCGGCGGCGAATGGCGGCACGACAAGCTGAGCGACCCGGTGAATATTACCGGCGGTAATAGTTCTAAAACCTCGGCCAGCCAGTACGCCCTGTTTATTGAAGACGAATGGCGCATCTTTGAGCCGCTGGCGCTGACCACCGGCATTCGTATGGATGACCATGAAACCTACGGCGACCACTGGAGCCCGCGTGCCTATCTGGTGTATAGCGCGACCGATACCGTCACCGTTAAAGGCGGCTGGGCAACGGCATTTAAAGCGCCGTCGCTGCTGCAGCTTAGTCCGGACTGGACCAGTAAGTCCTGCCGTGGCGCCTGCCAGATTGTCGGCAGCCCTGACCTGAAGCCGGAAACGAGCGAGAGCTTTGAACTGGGCCTGTATTACGCCGGGGATGAAGGCATCCTTGATGGTGTGACCGGCAGCGTAACCGCTTTCCAGAATAACGTTGAGGATATGATTGATATTCAACGTACCGCGGACCGCAGCGTAGCGCCGTCTTACTCAAACTTTGTTGGTTTTGATAAGAGCGGTAACCCAATCTTCCGCTACTACAACGTGAACAAAGCGCGTATTCGCGGTGTGGAAACCGAGCTGAAAATACCGTTTAACGACCAGTGGAAACTGTCGCTGAACTACACCTATAACGACGGACGCGACCTGAGCAACGGCGGCAATAAACCGCTGCAGAAGCAGTCGTTCCATACCGCCAACGGGACCGTTGACTGGGCGCCGCTGGAAGACTGGTCGTTCTATGTTTCGGCGAACTACACCGGCAAGCAGCGCGCAGTATCAGCCACCGATAAAACCCCGGGCGGCTACATTGTGTGGAACACGGGCGGGGCCTGGAAGGCGACGAAGAACGTGAAGGTGCGCGCGGGCGTGCTGAACCTGGGCGACAAGGACCTGAATCGTGATGTCTACAGCTACAATGAAGACGGCCGTCGCTACTTTATGGCGCTGGATTATAGTTTCTAAGCGGTAGATACCGTCTCTCTAAGAGGTGTGTCTTATACATATTCTTCCTGGAGAGGTCCTTAGTTCAGCCGTTATTCCGTTCACCCATAGATCTGTTTTCCCTGCTCGTTCAGAGCACGGTGAACGTGTGAGGGGGAATTACGCCATTCCCCCTCACAACCCCCGGCGCCCGGCGAACTCATCGCCGCTGAAGCGGTAAACCCACCGGCTATCACCCAAACATTCGGGGTCGTTCGCGATTCGTTCCCGACGATCGCTCTCTTTCGCTGTTCCCGACAGCTCAACCCCGCCTGAGTTGGGTCATACCCGGGGGCGATGAGAGCCGGGAACAAGGGCGTGGCTGTGGAACCGGAAGCGACTGTGATGTTCCGTGTTGCTGGGGTTAAAAGCGAGGCACGGTTCCGGCTTAAATCGCCTCCGTTTTCTCTTCGACTGGCCAGGGTCCGGACGTCGGGAACG
>NZ_DASYBS010000120.1:0-2397 GCF_036500665.1 Cedecea sp. | reverse complement strand
TGACCCGTCCTAAATAGCGTTGACACATTTTACTCACGCACAGAGGAAAATGTGATGAACCAGTATATTAAACGCACACAACGCGATTACTCTCTATCCTTTAAACTGGCCGTCGTCGAACAGGTCGAAAAAGGCGAGATGACATACCGCCAGGCGCAAGACCGCTACGGTATCCAAGGCAACGTAACCGTCATGAACTGGCTGCGCAAATACGGTCAGCTTGACTGGCGAACTTCTCCTTCCACCAGAACGTGCGGAGACAACATGCCCAAACTCCCCCTGACGCCCGAACAGCGTATTAAAGAACTTGAGCAGCAACTGGCTGAATCTGAAATCAAAGCCCAGTTCTTCGAAGCTGTCGTCAAAGTGATGAACACCGACTTTGGCGCCACGCTGACAAAAAAGCAGCTAACCGCCTTATCGCGCAAACACAAGTACCGGGACTCACAGTAACGCGGGCCTGCCGATGGATGGGCATCAGCCGACAAGCGTGGTATCAGTCCCTGCAGCGTGAAGCAGGCAAAGAGGAACAGGCCCGGCATCTCGTCGAACAGGTGACGGCCATCCGCTTGCACCAGCCCCGGCTGGGGACACGTAAGCTGCATCACCTGTTGCGGCAACGCCCCGAACCGGCGTTGCATGTGGGGCGCGACCGGCTGTTCAGTATCCTGCGCTGCGCGCGGTTACTGGTGATGCCTAAACGGGCATATCACAAGACGACGCAGAGCCATCATCGTTTTTATCGTCATCCCAACCTGCTGAAGGCGGGGGAAAATCAGGTCATAGCCAGCCGTCCGGAACAGGTATGGGTGGCGGATATCACCTACCTGCCGCTGAGAACGGGAACGGCGTATGTCAGCCTGGTAACGGATGCCTGGTCGAGAAAAATCGTGGGGTATCACGTGCATGACAGTCTGCATACCCGGCATGTCGCCTGCGCGTTCAAAATGGCACTGGCCGGCAGACGCACGGCGTTGCCGTTGGTGCACCACTCGGACAGGGGTATCCAGTACTGCTCACAGGAATATCAGGCGTTACATCAGAGATATGGCATCACCTGCTCGATGACGGACGGGTATGACTGTTATCAGAACGCGCTGGCGGAACGGATAAACGGGATACTCAAAACGGAATACCTGCTCGGCAGGCCAGAAGATATCGCGCAGGCAAGAAAGATGGTCAGGGAGTCGGTGAACCTCTACAACACGCGGCGGCCACACCTGTCGCTGAAATACAAAACGCCCGATGAGGTTCATCGGGCGTTATCCGGCTGAAAAGTGTCAACCTATATCAGGACTAGTCACACGGATAATCTAGACACTTCTGAGTCATTTAAGATGGCTTAAAGAGAGGTGCTCATGGGCGGCAAGTGTTATCCTGAAGAGTTTAAAATTGAAGCAGTCAAACAGATTGTTGATCGTGGCCATTCTGTTTCCAGCGTTGCAACACATCTCGATATCACCACCCACCTGGATAAAGAAGTATGGGCCGGACTCTTCCACCAATGATAGCGGGCAACAGTACGGGGTTAACCGGGTCTGGTGGCTAATGAAACCTACCGGGACAAAGGCCCAAGTCGGGTACAGAAGCCCACGGGCACGCAAAGGAGAGACCAGAATAGTTACACCCAACAGGCTCCGGCGGCAGTTAAATCCAGATGCACCAGATGAACGTTGGGTAACGGACATAACTTACATCCGAACTCACGAAGGCTGGCTGTATCTGGTCGTGGTTGTTGACCTGCTCTCGCGCAAAGTTATCGGCTGGTCAATGCAACCCCGGATGACAAAAGATATTGTCCTGAATGCGCTTCTGATAGCCATGTGGCGACGTAATCCTCAAAAACAGATACAGGTTCATTCTGAACAAGGTAGTCAGTACACAAGCCACGAGTGGCAGTCGTTCCTGAAATCACATGGACTGGAAGGCAATATGAGCCGTCGTGGTAACTGTCACGACAACGCAGTTGCAGAAAGTTTTTTCCAGCTATTAAAGCGTGAACGGATAAAGAAAAAGATCTACGGAACGCGGGAAGAGGCCCGGAGCGATATTTTTGATTACATCGAAATATTTTATAAAAGTAAGCGTCGGCATGGTTCGAGTGATAAGACACTACCGACGAAACATGAAAATAAATATTATCAACGGCTCAGAAGTGTCTAGATTATCCGTAGCGATTCACCCGCCGGTGACATTACAGCCATAGACAGAACCACCATAACATTCACAACTCCGAGCATATATAAATGGATACCCCTCTGTCCCTGACGATATAAACACCACCATTTACCCTCAGAATTGAGATATAATACCTCTCACCAACTTTATACATAGTACTCCATGACTTGTCATCAGGGAGATTATCATTTCCTTTTTTTTCAATTTTTGTATAGGTAA
>NZ_DASYBS010000119.1:0-2678 GCF_036500665.1 Cedecea sp. | reverse complement strand
TTGATCGATTTGGTCAATACCTTGAATGGCGGTATCGGCACGAGCTACAAAAATCCAAAGGTCTTATTGATTTGTCCGCCTCCACTGAATCCGAGTATCGACGGCGGCGGCGTGGAAAAGTCGAACCAGCTGCCGGAGCTGTACGAAGCGGTCGCCAAGATGGGTGGCTCCGGATTCTTAAATGCAGGATCCGTAATTTCAACGGACGGCGTCGATGGCCTGCATCTCAGCGCTGAGTCCGAGAAAAAACTCGGAGTTGCTAGCTAGCTAGAGCCTGTTGCGAAAAGGGTTTTTCCGTCGGTAAGCGGTATTTGGCAGGCTAGCAGTTACTCCTCAAAGATTTTTGTAAATTTTTTATTGCGAGCAGACTGCCTAATCGAGTATGACGATTAGGCAGAGTGATCGGTAAAACGATTCGTCCAGCCTCGCTGTTTGCTTTCGCTTTCTTCAAGGAAGCCGCTGCTATTAACGACCCCATGCTCGATGCAATCGATCAGCTGCTGGAAGATGCGGAGTTGCTGGCTCTGAGCACTCAGCTCTTGGCAGGCCGCCGGCCGGGTTCCTGCAAAATTGGTCGTGAAGGCATTGCCCCGGACAGGTTGCTGCGCTGCGTGGTGCTTAAACACATCAAGGGCTGGTCCTATCGCCAACTGCATCGAGAATTGCGAGCCAGCCTTTTGTACCGGCGCTTCACCCGCTTTTACGAGGACCCAATTCCAGATTTTAGCAATCTGTGTCGAGCTTTCGCCCTCTTTGGCAAAGAAGGTACTGAGCAAATCCACCGGCGCATCGTGCAGCAGGCACGCCAGGCCGCCATTATAGTCGGAAAGAAGCTGCGCACCGATACCACCGCAGTGGAAACTAACATCCACCATCCAACCGATAGCTCCTTGCTTGCTGATTCGCTGCGGGTCATGACCCGTTATTTGCAACGCATTGTTGAGGGCTGCCAGGACTCAGAGCTGCGCATTGTTAATCACGCCCGAGCGGTCAAGTACCGCCTGTTGGAGATTAGCCGGGCGAGCCGGATTTTTACCAAGGCAGCACAGGAGCAGTTAACCCAAAGCTACAAAAAACTCATGGGACTGACCCAAGGAGTAAAAGCCCAAGCGGCAGCGGTACTTTTGGCTCTCCAAAAGAGCCAATTAGTGGCCCAGCCCGAAGCGTTTACCAAGGTGCTTTTAGCAGAAGCTGGCTTGAAACATTACCTACCCTTAGTTGAGAAGGTCCTTCACCAGACCGAAGCACGGATTTGCCAACAACAGACACGTCATCCGGATAAAATCTTGAGCCTCTTTGAACCCCACAGTGCGGTCATTCGCAAGGGCAAGGCGCACAAGCCCAACGAATTTGGGCGCCTGGTGCGCATCGATGAAGTCGAAAACGGCCTGGTCAGCAATTATTTTGTGGCCCCGGGCAATCTGGGCGATCAGCAGCAATGGATTCCGGCCTTGGAAGCCCATGTGGACTTATTTGGCCGAGCACCACGCTTGGCTTGTGCTGACCGCGGCTTCTGGAGTAGTCCCAACGAAAAGGCGGCTCTTGAGTTAGGAGTTAAACAAGTGGTTCTGCCGGCTTGTGGTCGTTTAAGCTCTCGCCGGGCTTTGCGACAGAAAGAGCGCTGGTTCCGACGTGGCCAAGGTTGGAGAGCGGGTATTGAAGCGCGCCTGAGCACGCTCAAACACCGCTTTGGTATGCGGCGAGCCTTTTATAAAAGTGAAATTGGATTTGAAAGGCATGTCGGCTGGTGCATCATCGCCCATAACTTGGTGGCCATGAGTCGAGCCGATCGGAAGAGCGCCAAACCCTCCTGCCGTAGTGGGTAAAGTCATGCCAACAACAAAAAAAGAAGTTGTAAACACTCGCCTGCAATTGCTCCGCCAAATTAGGCAACTAGCTCAATGGGCCATTTACGGCTCCTTATCTGAGACTTATCGTCGGTGCGGAAATCCAAACTGCCGTTGCCATCACGGCGGCCCCAAACATGGCCCGCACTTATACATCAGTTACCGCGGCAAGAATGGAAAAACCACCGGCTACTATGTCCCCCATCACGCACAGGCTCAGATCCGCCAAGGGGTTGAGGCTTGGGCCCAATTGCAGGACCGCTTACGCGATCTAGCTCTCCTCAATAAAGATCTCGTCCTGGATAACAAGCGCCTTTTAACCGAAACAGCGGAAAAATAATCACCCTTTTCGCAACAGGCTCTAGCTAGGTTAATTCCTTCGTGGCGCATCCCTTCCCTCTTTAGCCGTTCACCAACTCCGCTATCACACAGAAGTTGAGCCGTCCCGTGCTCCAGCACACCAGCTCGGATCCGGGATTCAACATATGAACGGCTTTTGTCCTCGATGACGACAGACTCAATTCCGTTCAGAGAAAGCAGGTAGCAGAGCAACAGCCCGGCTGCTCCGGCGCCGATAATGCCAACTTGGGTCCGTATGTTGTTGTCCGCCATCAGACACTTGGTTGGATTTAAAGGTATCGCCCAATCTGCAGACTAGTCAGCCGCCTACGGCTGATGAGCTCTCGGTATTGCGCGAGCTGGAACAACAAACCGCGCTCGCCCACAGTCGTTTGAGCTCGCTCGCGCCCGCTTTAGCCGCTAAGGTAACTCAGCTGTAGGAGGCCAAGAACCACCACAATTCTTTGGCCCTAGGGAGGAGACAACCATGAA
>NZ_DASYBS010000118.1:0-31744 GCF_036500665.1 Cedecea sp. | reverse complement strand
TGGCCAGGGTCCGGACGTCGGGAACGGCCGGAGGCTGAGAGCGTCGGGAACGCATCTCAGCCGACCCAGGACTGGGAGATAAAACGGAGGTCTGCCGCTTTAGCGGTCGATTTATTTGGCCGGGAGTCCGGGGTCTCGGGGGAATGACGGCGATTCTCCCGAGACGTTCACCGGTTCGATGGCGGCATGTGAAACTGTATTTGAAGTGAACGGAATATTCGCCTGCTCTGCATAAATAGAGCAAGTACCAGGTTAACGCTTAACCCAGTACACCGCCTCAAACGGCCTCAGGCTCATCTCACCTGGTGTAGCGGCTGCGTTAGAGTAGTTGCTCATCAGCACTTCCCATTCACCGTCATGGCCTTCCAGCTGCAGCCACTGTGCTTCACCGCTGAGGTTAGCGGCAACCACCAGCGTTTGCCCTTCGTGTTGCCGGCTGTAGCTCCAGACCAGCGGATGCTCCGGAAGCAGATCCTGATAGTCACCCCAGGTCAGCACCGGCTCTGCCTTACGCAGCTTGATCAGCCGCTGGTAGGTATAGAACACCGAGTCGCTGTCTTTCAGCGCCGTTTCGGCGTTGACCGTCTGGTAGTTATCGCACAGGCCAATCCACGGCGTGCCTTCGCTAAAGCCTGCATTGTTGCCCGCATTCCACTGCATAGGCGTGCGGCTGTTGTCGCGTGACTTGCTGGCGAGGATGGCCATCAGCGTGTCGCTGTCGCGCCCAAGCGTGCGCAGCTCGGCAAACATATTGAGGCTTTCTACATCGCGATACTGATCGATGCTGGAGAAATGTGGGTTGGTCATCCCAATCTCTTCGCCCTGGTAAATGTACGGCGTTCCCTGCATGCCGTGCAGCACCATCGCCAGCATTTTCGCCGACGTTGTGCGCAGCTCGCCTTCGTGGCCAAAACGGGAAACAATGCGTGGCTGGTCGTGGTTACACCAGAACAGCGCGTTCCAGGCTACGTTGTGCATGCCCTGCTGCCAGTGGTTGAAAATGGACTTCAGCTCCACGTAATCTGGTTTTGCCAGCGTCCATTTCTCGCCGCCCGGATAGTCGACCTTCAGGTGGTGGAAGTTAAAGGTCATCGACAGCTCGCTGCCGTCGAGGGCGCCATATTTCTGGCAGTTATCCAGCGAAGTTGAGGACATCTCGCCGACGGTCATCAGGCCGAGCGGCTTAAAGGCATCACGGCTGAATTCCTGCAGGTACTCATGAACGCGCGGTCCGTCGGTGTAAAAACGGCGGCCATCACCTCCGTCAACGTCATTCGGGAACTGCTGATCTTTGGAGATCAGGTTAATCACGTCGAGACGCAGGCCGTCCACTCCGCGGTTGGCCCAGAACTCACAGACCTTTTTCAGCTCGGCGCGAACCTCCGGGTTCTCCCAGTTGAGATCGGCCTGCTCGGGGGCGAACAGGTGCAGGTAATACTGCCCGGTTTCCGCCTGCCACTGCCAGGCGTTGCCGCCAAACTTAGAGCGCCAGTTGTTCGGCAGAACATCCGGCGTGCCGTCGCGCCAGATATAGAACTCGCGATACGGGCTGTGTTTATCCTGTGCCTGCTTAAACCAGTCGTGCTCGGTAGAGGTGTGGTTGAACACCATATCGAGCACCAGCCGAATGCCGCGCTGGTGGGCTTCAGCGACCAGTAAGTCGAAGTCTTCCAGCGTGCCGTAAGTTGGGTCGATGGCGCAGTAGTTGGCGACGTCGTAACCGTTATCTATCTGAGGTGAGACATAAAACGGCGTAATCCAGAGGGCGTCGACGCCCAGCGTCTTGAGGTAATCCAGACGCTTAATCACGCCTTTCAGGTCGCCGGTGCCGCTGCCGGTGGTGTCCTGAAAACTCTTTGGGTAAATCTGATAGATGACGCCGTGCTGCCACCACGGAGGAGTGATATTCATAGCGGATTCCTGCTAGCTGAAGGGGGCATTGCTGCCCCCCGGTAAATCGAATTAAACCACCAACAACGTGCCCTGACGCAATTTGCGCTTATACACCACAGAGGTCAGAACAATCGGTACGATGACCGCAATAACAATCGCAATAGCGTAGATGCCCCAGAACTTAGGCTGAATGGACAGAATGCCCGGCAGGCCACCAACGCCGATGCCGTTCGCCATGACCCCGTTCAGTCCGCACAGCAGGCCGGCCAGGCCGGAACCTACCATCGCGCACAGCATCGGGAAGTGATACTTCAGGTTGATGCCGTACATCGCCGGCTCGGTGACGCCGAGATAGGCTGAGATAGCCGCCGGGACGGAGATTTCACGCTCGTTCTGCTTACGGCTGCAAATAATGATGCCGACAACCGCAGAAGCCTGCGCAATGTTAGACAGCGCAATCAGCGGCCAGACCGGCGTGCCGCCCATGCTCTGAATCATCTGCATGTCG
The DNA here is from genome assembly GCF_036500665.1 of Cedecea sp. NCBI lineage: Bacteria > Pseudomonadati > Pseudomonadota > Gammaproteobacteria > Enterobacterales > Enterobacteriaceae > Cedecea > Cedecea sp. The sequence goes on along the minus strand of NZ_DASYBS010000118.1, from coordinate 29,343 downwards.
ATGGCAAGCGTGGTCTGGTGAACGCCGGTGATAACCAGCGGTGCATACAGGAAGCCAAACAGCGCGGCGCCAACAGGGGCGAAGCTGCCGGTCATCAGGTGACGAACTGCGAACGCAACGCCGTCACCGATCATGCGGCCGAATGGCCCAATCACGGTGTGCGCCAGGAATACGGCGAGGATCAGCGAGCAGACCGGCACGATAACCAGGTAAAGGTAATCCGGCACGATGCGTTTCATGCGTGTTTCAATGAAGCCGAGCGCCAGGCCCGCCAGCAGCGCAGGAATAACCTGTGCCTGGTAGCCGACTTTCTCGATGGTGAACCAGCCGAAGTTCCACACTTCCGGGATCTTGCTGCCCAGCTCATAGGCGTTCATCAGCTGCGGTGACACCAGCGTGACGCCCAGCACGATGCCGAGGATCGGCGTCCCGCCCATTTTCTTCACCGCAGACCAGCAGATACCCACCGGCAGATAGAAGAAGATAGCCTCGCCAATCAGCCACAGGAAGTCGTACACGGTTTTCAGCGCCGGATACATCTGGGCAAGGGTTTCCCCGTTGCTCATCGGCAGGTCGCCAATCACGTTACGGAAGCCGAGGATCAAACCCCCGCTTATCAGCGCTGGCAGCAGCGGGAAGAAGATCTCCGCGAAGTGCGAGATCAGCTGTTCGTGCCATTTCATGTTTTGGCGGGCCGCCGTTTTGGCCTGCTCTTTGTCGGCGGAGTCGAGCCCGGTAGTGGCAATCAACGCTTTGTAATAATCATCCACATCGGTACCGATAACCACCTGGAACTGGCCGGCGTTGGTAAAGCAGCCTTTCACCATTGGCAGGTTTTCGATCTCTTTAGGATGGGCATTTTCGGGATGGTTCAGTACAAAACGCAGTCGGGTAATACAGTGGCTGACGGTGGCGATATTCTCGCGTCCGCCAACCAGTTCGATCAGCTTATCGATGTCTTGTTGTTTTACTTTGCTCATAAGTAACACCCTGGGTAGGAGGTAATGACCTGTAGTAAGGGTAGCCGGGAATCTATTTAGCGAAAATGGGAACGTTCCCGAAACCGGGCGAAGATCACAATAATCCCGATCCTGGACGTTTATTGAAGATGGCTTGGAATGACGATTTGCCGCAGCTGCTGGTCCTGCGAAATCTGCCCGATCAGCTGTAAGGCCGCGGCCCGACCGGCCTCGGCGTAGCCGGGATCCACCGTAATAATTTCAGGATGCAGAAACTTCATCAGCGGCGTATTCCCCACGCTCGCCAGCTGTATATCGCTGCGGTTCTGCTGCTGAAGGTACTTGCTCGCCCCCAGTGCCAGGGTGTCGGTGGCGCATAGCAGGGCGGTGGTTTTTGGCGCCAGTACTTCAATCACATGTTCATAGCCCTGCTTCATGGCGAGGCCAGGCAGGGCCGCATGAGGGGTAATATCGTGGTCGTGGCAAAAAGCGAGATAGGCCTGATGGCGGCGGTAGCCGGTGGTCACGTCGCCGTGCGGCACCCCGAGGAAGCTGATGTCACGGTGGCCCTGCTGGTAAAGCGTCGACATCAGGATCTGAATGGCGCCTTCATCGTCATAACACACCGAGGCGAAGCCGCTGGCGTCTCGCGCCATCAGCACCAGGGTGGAGCGCCAGGGTTGCAATATTTTCTCGCTGATGCCGGTAAAGCCAAACAGAATCACGCCGTCGATATTACGGCGGCGCAGCATCCCCAGATGCTCCTCAACCATCTCCGGTGAGAACTGACTTTCCATCATGATGGGATCGTAGCCCTGTTCGTAAAGGCAGGGCAGCATGGTTTGCACCGCCAGGTTCTCCGACAGGGAATCAAGGCGGGTCACGATAATGGCGACTACTTTGTCACTTTGCCCACGCATGGCTCGCGCGGAGCGTGAAGGGGAGAACTCGTGCTGCTGCATCACCGCCTCAACCCGTTCACGCGTGCGGGCGCTGACGCCGCTTTCATTGTTCAATACGCGAGAAACGGTTGATTTCCCGACGCCACTCAGGCGGGCGATATCTTTAATGGTCAGGCGGCTGTGCATTGTTGCTGTTTTTCCTGGTAATCACGGTTCAAGCGGTACGACGAACCGGCTTGCGCGGGTAAATATTGTCACGTTTTCACCCTCTGGCTGTAATCAGAATTATACTTAGGAAGCGTAAAACTTTAATCCCGTATGCCGAACTTGCTATGGGTAAAATCTGGTTTACAAAAGGTTTAGTTTTGCGGGCGTAGTATACCTGGCATTCTCATTATGCCAGAAGGCGTAATGCTATTTCTCTTTCAACGCTACCGGAGATGACATGGAACCCGATCCCAGTCCTCACCCTGAAGTAACAGGAATTTTCCGGTAAGCCACAGGTTAACGCCCGCTGCCTTACCGGTTTTGTAAGGCAGTGACGTACGCTTCTTTTTAACGTCCCTGCTTGTTGATGCTCTCCTGCCCGGTGAGGCCTTGCCGTGCCTGCAGGAAACTTAGGTACCGCTCATGACGGTGCTAAGGACGTTTATGCAATTTAAAAACCTCACCCGTCAGCTGATGTCCCAGCTGAGCCGCCACCTGCCTCGCCGTCTGGTGCAGCGTGACCCTATGCCTGATGGCAACGTCGTGGCGAAAGCGGCAGATATCCCGGCCACGCTGACTCAGGCCTGCCTGAAATATGCCGCCGCCAGCGAAGAGCAGCTCTATATTGAGTTTGGCAGCCATCCGGAAGGGCTCAACGAGCGCGAAGTGGAAAAGGCGCGTGAAGCTCACGGCCTGAACCAGATCCCGGCGCAGAAACCGGCGCCGTGGTTTGTCCATCTCTGGGTTTGCTATCGTAACCCGTTCAACCTGCTGCTGACGGCGCTAGGGATTTTCTCCTACGCCACGGAAGACGACCTGTTTGGCGCAAGCGTTATTGCCCTGATGGTAGTGATTTCCACGCTGCTGAACTTCATTCAGGAAACCCGCTCCACCCGCGCGGCAGATGCGCTGAAGGCGATGGTCAGCAACACCGCAACCGTGCTGCGCGTTATCAACGAGCAGGGTGAATATGCCTACGTCGAAGTGCCACTGGACCAGCTGGTGCCGGGCGATATCGTTAAGCTCGCGGCGGGCGACATGATCCCGGCCGATCTGCGCGTGATGCAGGCGCGTGACCTGTTCGTCGGCCAGGCTTCGCTGACCGGGGAATCGCTGCCGGTTGAGAAAGTCGCCGTCAGCCGCCAGCAGGATCAGCACAACCCGCTGGAATGCGATAACCTCTGTTTTATGGGGACGAATGTGGTCAGCGGCACGGCGCTGGCGATGATTATCGCCACCGGCGGCAATACCTGGTTCGGGCAGCTGGCCGGGCGTGTCACCCAGCAGGAAAGCGAACCAAACGCCTTCCAGCGTGGGATCAGCCGCGTAAGCTGGCTTTTGATCCGCTTTATGCTGGTGATGGTGCCGGTGGTGCTGCTGATCAACGGCTTCACCAAAGGCGACTGGTGGGAAGCGGCGCTGTTCTCGCTCTCAGTGGCGGTGGGCCTGACGCCGGAAATGTTGCCGATGATCGTGACCTCCACGTTGGCGCGCGGGGCGGTGAAGCTGTCGAAACAAAAAGTTATCGTCAAACACCTCGATGCTATCCAGAACTTCGGCGCGATGGACATCCTGTGTACCGATAAAACCGGCACCCTGACGCAGGACCGCATCGTGCTGGAAACCCATACGGATATCTTTGGCGAGCAAAGCGATCGCGTTCTGCATACCGCCTGGCTGAATAGCCACTATCAAACCGGCCTGAAAAACCTGCTGGACGTGGCGGTACTTGAAGGCGTTGATGCCGACCACGCCCGCACGGCAGTTGCCCGTTGGCATAAAGTGGACGAAATCCCCTTCGACTTTGACCGCCGCCGCATGTCGGTGGTGGTCTCCGAGCAGACAGACGTACACCAGCTTATCTGCAAAGGTGCGCTGCAGGAGATCCTCAACGTTTGCACCCACGTGCGCCACGGCGATGAGATTGTCCCGCTCAGCGAAGGGATGCTGAAACGTATTCGCAGCGTCACCGACTCGCTGAACAGCCAGGGGCTGCGTGTTGTCGCCGTTGCGACCAAATTCCTGCCTGCCCGCAGCGCAGACTACAGCCGCGTGGATGAGTCTGACCTGATCCTCGAAGGCTACATTGCGTTCCTCGATCCGCCGAAAGAGACTACCGCTCCAGCGCTGAAGGCGCTGAAGGCCAGCGGTATTGCGGTTAAAATCCTGACCGGCGACAGCGAGCTGGTGGCGGCGAAAGTGTGCCGTGAAGTGGGTCTGGAAGTCGGTGACCTGGTCATCGGCAGCGACATCGAAGAGATGAGTGATGACGTGCTGGCGCGCGTGGCGCTGCAAACCACGCTGTTTGCCCGCCTGACGCCGATGCACAAAGAACGCATTGTGCGCCTGCTGCGCGGTGAAGGCCACGTCGTGGGCTTTATGGGCGACGGCATTAACGATGCTCCGGCCCTGCGCGCGGCGGATATCGGTATTTCCGTCGACGGCGCGGTGGATATCGCCCGCGAAGCCGCCGACATTATCCTGCTTGAAAAAAGCCTGATGGTGCTGGAAGAGGGCGTTATCGAAGGTCGCCGTACCTTTGCCAATATGCTCAAATACATCAAAATGACCGCCAGCTCCAACTTCGGTAACGTCTTCAGCGTGCTGGTGGCCAGCGCCTTCCTGCCGTTCCTGCCGATGCTGCCGATTCACCTGCTGATCCAGAACCTGATGTACGATGTCTCTCAGGTCGCGATTCCGTTTGATAACGTCGATGATGAGCAAATCAAACAGCCGCAGCGCTGGAACCCGGCTGACCTTGGCCGCTTTATGGTGTTCTTCGGGCCGCTTAGCTCCATTTTCGATATCGTGACCTTCGGTGTGATGTGGTGGATTTTCAAAGCCAACACTCCGGAAGCGCAAACGCTGTTCCAGTCCGGCTGGTTCGTGGAAGGCCTGCTGTCGCAAACCCTGATTGTGCACATGATCCGTACCCGCCGCATTCCGTTCCTGCAAAGCCGTCCGGCGTGGCCGCTGATGATGATGACGCTGCTGGTCATGGCGCTCGGGATTGCCTTGCCGTTCTCGCCGCTGGCGGAGTACCTCCACCTGCAGGCGCTACCGCTGAGCTACTTCCCGCTGCTGGTGCTGATCCTCGGGGGATATGTGATGCTGACTCAGGCCGTTAAAGGCTTCTACAGCCGCCGCTACGGCTGGCAATAAGATCAAAAAATGGCGAGATGTGATCCACGTCTCGCCGCCGCCTTGCTGAAAAATCCTTCACGTGATAACAGATTGTTTTTGCTGTTTTCTGGCCCGTCATGTGAAAGGAAAGTCCATGCTTAAATCACTCCGTTTTAGCCTGCTGGCCGCAGGTATCGTTGTTGCCTGCCAGGCTCAGGCCGCACCCGCCGGAGAGCTACCGCTGATGCCCTGGCCGCAGCAGGTAGAACTCCCGGCAACCCAGGATAGCCTCGCGCTCACTAACGCTCTCTCAATCAACATCAGCGGCGATAAGCTGCCCGGCGCAGTCGAGCGCTGGCGTCAGCGTATTAGCCTGCAAACCGGCTGGCAGCTTCAGCCCGCAGAAGCTCATCCGGCAAAACCGACTATCGCTATTCAAATCCGCAAAGCGGTTGACCCGTTACCAAAGGCGGACAGCGATGAAAGCTATGAGCTGAGCGTGACGGCGGACGGCGTGAAGCTCACCGCGAACACGCGCTTTGGCGCGATGCGCGGCATGGAAACCGTGCTGCAGCTGATTCAAAATGGCCCGCAGAATACGTCGATTCCTTATGTAGACATTAAAGATGTGCCGCGCTTCCCCTGGCGTGGGCTGCTGCTCGACTCGGCCCGCCACTTTATGCCGGTGAACGACATTCTGCGTCAGCTGGACGGTATGGCCGCCGCCAAGCTGAACGTTTTCCATTGGCACCTGACGGACGATCAGGGCTGGCGTTTCGCTTCCACTCATTATCCGAAGCTGCAGCAGCTGGCGAGCGACGGGCAGTTCTACACTCAGGAACAGATGAAGCAGGTTGTGCGTTATGCCACCTCGCTGGGTATTCGCGTGGTGCCGGAAATTGACCTGCCCGGGCACGGCTCAGCGCTGGCGGTGGCTTACCCGGAGCTGATGAGCGCGCCTGGGCCTTACCAGATGGAGCGCAAATGGGGCGTTCTGAAACCGCTGCTGAACCCGGCTAACGAAGCCGCCTATAAGTTTGTGGATACGCTAATTGGCGAAGTTACCGCTATTTTCCCCGACAGTTATCTGCATATCGGCGGTGATGAGGTAGACGACAGCCAGTGGAAAGAAAACGCTGCCATCCAGCAGTTTATGAAGCAGCATAATCTGGCGGACTCCCACGCGCTGCAAACCTACTTCAACCAGCGGCTGGAGAAGATCCTCGAAAAACATAAGCGTCAGATGATGGGCTGGGACGAGATTTATCATCCGGATCTGCCGAAGAACATCTTGATCCAGTCCTGGCAGGGACAGGATTCGCTAGGCGCGATTGCGGCTAACGGCTACAAAGGCATTTTGTCGACGGGCTTTTATCTCGATCAGCCGCAATCCACCGCCTATCACTACCGCAATGAAGTTCTGCCGGTGGGGCTGAACGGCGTGGATCATATTAGCGAAGCCGACAGCGCGCAAAGCTGGTTCTTCAGCATGCCTCGCCTGAAAGGCAGCGCGGTGGAAGGCAGCTTCACGCTGGTGAAAAGTGAAGGCGGCTGGCGCGGATTCATCGACTTCAAGGGCAAATCCCGCCGCGCGGTCCACGATGTGAAGTGGCTTAATCCGACCCAGGTGACCTTCACGGTGGATACCTGGATGGGCGAAACGCGCCCGGTGGTCACGCTGGAAAACGACAAACTTAATGGTTACTTCCTCGTGGGCAACGTGCGCTATCCGGCCACCGGGCAGAAGCTGGAAGGTGTTCCGGACGGCAAACAGCCTGTTGTTCCGACCGAAGCGCAGATGAGCAATATTCTCGGTGGCGAAGCGGCCCTGTGGGCGGAAAACGTAATCTCCCCGCTGCTGGACATCAAGCTCTGGCCGCGCACCTTTGCGGTTGCTGAGCGTCTGTGGTCGTCTAAAGACGTGACCGACGTCGACAACATGTACCAGCGTATGCAGGCGATTGACGCCTGGTCGACGGTGTCGGTTGGCCTGCGTCAGCACACCGAATCCGTCACGCAGCTGACGCGCCTTGCCGGTACGCCGGAAATCATGCCGCTGCAGATCCTCGCTCAGGCGATTGAACCCGCGCAGTATTACACGCGTCAGCACCTGAAGTTCCAGGCCGGAAACTACAATCACTTTGAGCCGCTGAACCGCTTTGCCGACGCTCTGGGGGCAGAAAGCGGCCAGGTGAGGGCAATTAATAGCTGGGTGGATAAACTGATTGCCGACCCGGAAGACAGCAACAGTGCGGAGGCGCTGCGCCATATCTTCTCTCGCTGGCAGAGCAATACCCCGGATGTACTGGCGCTGATCGACGGCAACTACGTGCTGAAACCGCTCAAGCCGGTTGCAGAGGATGTGGATAAGCTTGCCGGGCTGGGCCTGAGGCTGACGGATCTGGTGGCGAAGCAAGGTTCGCTCAACGATGACGAGCTTAAGGCCATTCAGGCTCAGCTGGATGCTGCGGCGCAGACTCGAGATGAAGTGGTGATTGCGGCGGTTTATCCGCTGGAAAAACTGCTGCGGGCTGTTGTGAAGTAAGGTAAGAAAATAGCCCCGTGAAAGCGGGGCCAGCGGCTACTGACAACATTCATTGGTCTAAAAAGCCCAAACGCCGGTCTAATAGAAGCAATGCATTATGTTCTCTGGTTTGCGCCAAACAGTCGAAAACCACGTTTTTCGGCTGTTTGTCATCAATTTAGCCCCGTGAAAGCGGGGCCAGAAGCAAAAGCGCTGCGGCGAATTAGCGGCGAACGGCGATAGCTTCGATTTCGATTTTCACGTCTTTTGGCAGACGAGCCACTTCCACGCAGGAGCGAGCCGGGAAGGTTGCTTTATGCTCGTTGAAGAAGGCTTCGTAGGTAGCGTTCACGGTCACGAAATCGTTCAGATCTTTAACGAACACGGTAGTTTTCACGATGTCGCCCACTTTCAGACCCGCGGACTCAACGATAGCCTTCACGTTTTCGAGGGACTGACGGGCCTGAGCGGCTACGTCTTCCGGCACTTCGCCGGTTTTTGGGTTCACCGGGATCTGCCCTGAAGTGATTACCATGCTGCCAAGATCTACGCCCTGAACATAAGGACCGATAGCGGCCGGTGCGTTTTCCGTGCTAAGCGTGCGTGACATTCTCTCTCCTCAGTATTGGATATAAACTCCCGCCCATTATATACCCGTCATACTTCAAGTTGCATGTGCGTTGCCTACATCCGCTTACCCCAGTCACATAGTTATCTATGCTCCTGGGGATTCGCGGCCTTGGCGCCTTCCTGAAACTCGAATTATTTAGGGTATAGGGATGGGAGCTTGCTTGTCATTAGTCGCTCGTTAATCTGCCAGCACGACGTGACGGGCGAACTCTTTCTCGCAATATTTGCACTTCAGGCTGATATCGTCGGCGCGCTGCTTCACGGCGAACGAAGACGCTACCGGCTCGTTGTGGCTGATGCAGTTGGTGTTCGGGCAGAGTAGCACTTTCTCAATACGTTCCGGCAGGCTTGGCGTGCTTTTACCCACGACTTCGTATTCGTCGATGCGGTTCACCGTCGCGTTAGGGGCATACAGCGCCAGCTGGTTCACCTGCTCGTCGGTCAGGAAAGTATTCTCAATTTTAATCAGATCTTTGCGGCCCAGCTCGCGGGATGGCAGATTCAGGCCGATGGTGATGCGCTGGTCGGTTTTGGTCAGCTGAAACAGCGTCAGCAGCTTAAAGCCAACCTGAGCCGGAATATGGTCGATAACGGTGCCGCGCTTGATGGCTTCAACCTGCAATTTATTATCGTGCGTCATCTTATTGTCCTCTCACTTAAACCAGTTCGCGATTCAAAACCAGCGCCAGCAGCGCCTGGCGAGCAAAAATACCGTTACCCGCCTGCTGGAAGTACCAGGCGTGCGGCGTGCTGTCTACGTCGGTGGTTATCTCATCCACGCGCGGCAGCGGGTGCAGCACCTTCATGTTGCTGCGTGCGCCGGTCAGGTCGGCGGCGCGCAGGATAAACTGTGCCTTAACGTTGGCGTACTCTGACGGGTCGAGACGCTCTTTCTGCACGCGGGTCATGTACAGAATGTCCAGCTCACCCACCACCTCGTCGATGGACTCATGGCGGCTCCAGGCAATCCCTTTCTCATCCAGCATATCGAGGATGTACTGCGGCATCGCCAGCGCGGGCGGGGCGATGAAATAGAAGCGGTTGCCGTTGAACTTCGCCAGCGCCTGGGCCAGAGAATGCACGGTGCGGCCATACTTCAGGTCACCGACCATGGCGATATTCAGGTTTTCCAGGCGGCCCTGGGTTTCCTGAATGGTGAACAGATCCAGCAGGGTTTGCGTCGGGTGCTGGTTGGCGCCGTCGCCTGCGTTCAGGACCGGGATCTCGCCTGAAAACTCGGTGGCCAGGCGAGCCGCACCTTCCTGCGGGTGGCGCATGACGATGGCGTCAACGTAGGTGCTGATAACCGAAATGGTGTCGGCCAGCGTCTCACCTTTCTTACCCAGCGACGTGTTGCTGCTGTCGGAGAAACCCACAACCGAAGCGCCCAGGCGGTGAATGGAGGTTTCAAAAGAGAGGCGGGTGCGGGTGGATGCTTCAAAGAAGCAGCTGGCGATGACCTTATGCTTCAGCAGCTCTGGCTGTGGATTGGCCTTCAGCTTTGCCGCGGTTGCCAGCACCAGTTCAAGTTCTTCACGACTGAGATCATTGATGGAAATGATGTGTTTTTTATAGAGCGGGTTAGTCATGTTTCTCTCCTGTTCTCGGGCCGACGGGCAAAAAAAAGGCCCCTCAACGAGGGGCCTTAGCAATTTGGGAATTTAGACATTCGACGGTGCAACGGGAAGAAAAACGCCCTGCCGCGTCTGTTTTCAGACGTCGAGCTGCGACATTTTTTTGAACACAGTAAACCATGCTTCCTCCCGGCAAATTGTGGCGCATTATACGCGCGTGAGTGTTCTCTGCAAGCGCTAAAATCACACTTTTTAGGGGCGCTGCAATCGGTTGCGGCGAGCCTATGCTAAACCCAGCGTGCGCATAATACGGCGATGTACCTGCGGTGTTTTATGGACCTCACGCGGGGCAATCCACACCACGCTACTGCCGGCGACTACGCCCAAAATCTCAGAGATGGCGTGATGATCGAGTATTTTTGCTATCGCTCTGCCGTAGCCGGATACCGTATGAACCATCACAAACTCGCTGTTGTGCTCAACGCTGATAACCATTTCGGCCACCGAGCGCGCCGCATTCGGCTGCGGCAGGGTCATCGGGCTGAGGGCATAGATCTTTTGCCCTTTGGCATTGCGCAATTTGATGACGCCCAGCAGTTTAAGCAGGCGGGAGACGGTGGACTGGCTGATAGCCTCAAAGCCGTGCTGTTTCAAATCACAGCGCAACTGCTCCTGGGAGTGATAACTCTTGTGAATAATTAGCTTCTGGCACAGCTCAAGCTGGCGCTGCTCTTTCTCGGACGAGAGTCGGGAGATCCTCATGGTATTCACCACTCCTTTGATTGCTGGTGCGTTACCAGGCATGGTTGATGTCTGAAACCGTTTGATAGAAAAGCCTTTGCCGATCTTATCGTTTAAAAATATCGTCAATCGGTTAAATTAAAGAACTTAACGCCACTAATGTGGCGTTAATGTCGTCAGGCTATCTGTAAATTTCCGCTTATCACCAGTTTTAATGTCCAGGCAGCCAGCGCCAGAATGGCAATCGCTATCGCCAGCTCATAGCTTTTCAGCAGCGGCTGACCCTGAGATTTTTTCTGCCACAGGAACACCAGAATCCCTGGCGTAAACAGCAGCGAGCTCAGCAACATTGAGTCACCGGCGGCGTAACAGAGCCAGAAGCCGTAAGCCGTCGCAATCAGGCCAAGCACCAGGCCTGCGGTGCGCGACTCTCCCTGCCCGTAGCGTTCTCCGGTCCAGGCAAGCTTCAGCCCGTAGGCCGCACTGAACAGATAGGGCGGTAAAATCGCTGCCGTGGCGATCGAGAAAAGCGCCTGATAGCCCGCGGCATAAAACAGGGTGAGGATCAGGAAGAGTTGAATTAAACCGTTGGTGATCCACAGCGAAAATGAGGGGGAATGGCGAGCGTTCTCTTTTGCAAAAATTTTGGGGAAAATACCGTCAATAGCGGCAACGCGCGGTAATTCTGCGGCGAACAGCGTCCAGGCCAGCAGTGCCCCGGCTACCGACAGAATCACTCCACCAGCAACGAACTTAGCGCCCCACGCCCCGACTACGCTTTCCAGCACGCCGGCCATGGACGGGTTTTTCAATCCGGCCAGGCTTGCCTGACCGAGAATGCCCATCGACAGCACGCTGACCAGAACGTAAATCGCCAGCGCACCCAGCAGGCCAATAACCGTGGCCTTACCGATATCCTCACGTTTTGCGGCACGGGCGGAAACGACGGTCGCCCCTTCAATGCCGATGAACACCCAGGTGGTCACCAGCATGGTGTTTTTCACCTGTTCGAAAATTTCCGGGCGTGCGCCTTCGACCAGCATCATGCGGCCCCAGAAATCCGCCGTGAACACGCCAATCCGGAAGGCAATCAGCACCGCGACGATAAACACCAGCAGGATAATGACCTTCACCACGGTAAGAATCGTGTTGATATAGGCGGCTTCGCGCACCCCGCGAAGCACCAGGGCATGAACTAACCAAAGCACGATGGAGGCGCCGATAATCGACGGCAGGTTGTTTCCGTCGCCAAAAACCGGCATGAAGAAGCTCATGGCGCTGAACAGCAATACGGCATAGGAGACGTTGCCGAGCCAGGCCGAGAACCAGTAGCCCCAGGCAGACTGGAAGCCGATAAAATCGCCAAACCCGGCGCGGGCATAGCTGTAAACGCCGCCGTCAAGATCCGGGCAGCGGGCGCTGAGATTCTGATAAATAAACGCCAGGCAAAGCATGCCTACGCCGGTAATCGCCCAGCCTATCAGCAGCGCGCCGGGTGAGGCTACCGAAGCAAAGTTTTGCGGCAGGCTAAACACCCCGCCGCCGATCATAGAGCCTATAACCAGCGCAACCAGCGCGCTGAGTCCGAGTTTCTTCTCACTACTTGTGGAGGTGTCTGTGGCACCTTCATGGGTAACATCGGCCATTTCCTTTTCTCCCGCTGCACGATGCAGCACAAGGGTAAAACGGGCAGCGAGAGGTTCCCACTGCCCGACAGCGTTACGCGCCGAGCGTGGCAACCATTACGGCTTTGATGGTGTGCATACGGTTTTCGGCTTCGTCGAAGACGATGGCGTGTTTTGACTCAAAGACCTCTTCGGTGACCTCGAGCCCTTTCAGGCCGTAGGTTTCCTCGATCTCTTTGCCGACTTTGGTGTGTTCGTTGTGGAAGGCGGGCAGGCAGTGCATGAACTTGACGTCCGGGTTGCCGGTCGCGTTGAGGACGTTCTGGTTGACCTGGTACGGCGTCATGATGCTCACACGTTCGGCCCAGGCTTCTTTAGGTTCCCCCATCGAAACCCAGACGTCGGTGTAGAGGAAATCCACGCCCGCAACGCCTTCTTCCACGCTGTCGGTCAGCATGATGCTGCCGCCGGTTTCTTTGGCGATGGTGCGGCATTGTTCGACCAGCGTCGCTTCAGGCCAGAAGGCTTTAGGTGCCACCAGGCGAATGTCCATGCCCATCTTGGCGGCACCCACCATCAGGGAATTGCCCATGTTGTTGCGGGCATCGCCGAGATAGGCGAAGGAGAGATCCTGAAGTTTTTTGCCCGGCGCGTGCTCCAGCATGGTCATCAGGTCGGCGAGGATCTGGGTTGGGTGGAATTCATTGGTCAGCCCGTTCCACACCGGCACGCCCGCGTATTCCCCCAGCTCTTCGACGATGTCCTGGCCATAGCCGCGGTATTCAATTCCGTCGTACATGCGCCCCAGTACGCGAGCGGTGTCTTTCATCGACTCTTTATGGCCGATTTGTGAACCGCTTGGCCCGAGGTAGGTCACCAGCGCGCCCTGGTCAAACGCGCCGACCTCAAAGGCGCAGCGGGTGCGGGTGGAGGTTTTCTCGAAGATCAGCGCGATGTTTTTACCGCATAGCGTTTTTTTCTCAGTACCGGCCTGTTTGGCCGCCTTCAGGTCACGGGCCAGGTCGATGAGGTACTGAATTTCTGCAGGTTTGAAGTCGAGGAGTTTCAGGAAATTACGGTTTTTTAAGTTGATAGTCATTTTCGTTATCCTTGAAGAGTAATAGTTTGCTGACCCTCACCCCGGCCCTCTCCCTAAAAGGGAGAGGGGGAAATGCGGGCGACTCTGTTTCATTCCCTCTCCCCTTGGGGGAGAGGGTTAGGGTGAGGGGCTTTCACTGCTCCCGAATAAGCGTGCCTTTCTCACCGGCCAGAATCGCCGGGCCATCCTCCAGCGCGCCGATCCCGGCGATGCCGTGGCAGCTGGCGACAAAGCGGCTGCAGGCGGCCACTTTGGGCCCCATCGATCCGGCATCGAAGCTCATCCCTTCAAGCTCTGCCGGCGTTACGCTGGTGAGGGGATGCTGCGCTGGCGTGCCCCAGTTGAGGTAAACCGCGTCGGCGTCGGTCAGGATCAGCAGGGCGTCGGCCTCTATCTGGCGGGCCAGCAGCGCGGCGGAAAGATCCTTATCAATGACCGCTTCAATCCCGTGGTAGCCGTCGGCTTTCTCCACCACCGGCACGCCGCCGCCGCCGTTGCAGATAACCAGATGGTCACGCTGGATGAGCGCCGTAATGGCGTCGCTTTCGACGATGCGTTTCGGCTGGGGTGACGGCACCACGCGGCGGAAATACTGCCCATCAGCTTTTACCGACCAGCCTTTGTCACGCACCAGCTCATCCGCCTGCTCTCTGCTGTACACCGGGCCGATATACTTGGTCGGGTTGCTGAAGGCCGGATCCTGCGGATCGACCTCAACCTGGGTCAGCAGCACGCTGACTTCACGGTCAGGCAGATGATTTTTCAGCGCCTGCTGCAACATGTAGCCGATCATTCCCTGGCTCTCCGCGCCGAGAACGTCCAGCGGATAAGGGCTCACGTTTTGGTAGGCGCTGTTTTGCAGGGCAAGCAGGCCAACCTGCGGGCCATTGCCGTGCACCAGCACGACGCGCCAGGCGCGGGTAAGCTGGGCAATAGTTTTCGCCGCCAGCTCGATGTTTTTGCGCTGCAGGTCGGCTTCCAGTGGTTCTCCGCGCTTCAGCAGGGCATTCCCGCCGAGCGCCACAACCAGCGTTGGTTTCAGTTCCATATGCTTTGCTCCCTTAAATTCCGTCGCGGTCCAGCGGGCAGCTCATGCAGCGTGCGCCGCCGCGCCCGCGCCCCAGTTCATCGCCAGGGATCGGCAGAACGGTGATCCCGGCTTTGTCGTATTTCTCGTTGGTCCAGATGTTGCGTTCGTAGCCGATGACAACGCCGGGGCGAACGGTCAGCACGTTGTTGGCGTCGTTCCACTGCTCACGTTCGGCTTCAAAGGCGTCGCCGCCGGTGGTGATGAGCTTGACCTGATCGATACCCAGCGCTTTTTCGATGGCGTTCACCAGGCTGGTTTCCTGGTGGCGCTTGATGCCGCCGTGGCCGTCAGGGGTTAAGGTCCAGCACTGCACGTCTTTGCGGACGACTTCCGGGTAAACGGAGAAGGTGTCGATATCGAGATGGGTCATGACGGTATCGAGGTGCATACACGAGCGGTGTTTCGGCAGCTCAACGGCAATCACGCGCGTTGCCTGCTGATGTTTGAATAATGATTCCGCGAGGAACTCGATGCCCTGAGGCGTGGTGCGCTCGGACATGCCAATTAATACCGCACCGCGGCCAATCACTAATACGTCTCCGCCCTCCAGCGTGGCGTGATCGTAATTAATATTTTCGTCGCCGTAATATTTAATAAATTTTCCGTCGGTAAATGCCGGATGCCAGCGATAAATCGCTCTTAAATTATTGGTTTCGCGTTGGCGAGCTGCTTTCGCCATTGGGTTAATAGAGACGCCGTTATAAATCCAGCAGGATGTATCGCGGGTGAATAAATGATTTGGCAGTGGCTTCATAATAAAATCGGTCGCGGCGTGGGTATCCACTACCATATTTTTTATATGCGTCGGAATTTCCCCGTAGGTCAGCCCACCAGAAAGGCGACGCGCCAGTTCACGGTGTGGCATATCGGCCAGCCAGCCGCGCACATCGGAGGCGAAAGCTGGCCCGAGCCGATAGTCTGAAACCTGCGTATTCAGCAGCCAGGCCTTGGCATCGCTGACGTCCAGCGTCTGCGTCAGCAGGTCGGTGAGCAGCAGAACCTCGACGCCTTCGCCGCGCAGGGTGTTGGCGAACACATCATGTTCTTCACCGGCGCGTTCAACCGACAGCACGTCGTCAAATAATAATTCCTGACAGTTAGAAGGGGTAAGTCTTTTCAGGCTGAGGTTTGGGCGATGCAGCATCACGCTACGTAATTGACCTATTTCGGAACCGACATAATGTTTGTCCATGACTATTCCTTTGCATTAATCCGGAGATAAAAGTGCCTGTGGCGCAATGAGTATTGCGTCGCGATTTTAATAACCCGTTAAGTTGTCTTCGTGGCGTATCTTAATTTCCTCACAACCATTTAATGTGAGGTTTATCACGTGCTCAAGGCTGTTTTTATTTGTCTTGTTATTAATTGATGGGCGTCAGGAAATAGCAATTATACGGCTGATGACAGATGCATAATTACTCGCTGAAGGGGTTTTAATTATTTCTGAGTGTTAAAGGGTTGTGATTTTATGCGAAAACAGGAATTTCTTAATACATTGATTATTAATGTTATTTATTCTCATTCTGAATGGTTATTCATTGTGGGTTTTGTTTAATGCCGTGCAAGGAAGAAAATAGAACAATAGTTATTTTCAATCGGGCATTAATGCAGTGAATGGAAACTGTGAGCGGGAAGAGTTTTTTCTTATTACTTACAATAAAACAATGTGTTGGTGGTGTGTTTAAACTGACGTTGTATGAGGTTATGCCTTTTTTGTGCATAAAAAACGCGGGTGATGCACCAGACACGCAACATTTTTAGTAATAAACATGCGGAGGAAAAGAAAACCCCTCGGACGGGAAGGCCGCCGAGGGGCCAGGATAAGCCCTGGGAGCGAAAAAACTATTTTGCCAGCGTGGCGACCATAACGGCCTTGATGGTGTGCATACGATTTTCAGCCTGGTCGAATACGACGCTGTGGGAAGACTCAAACACTTCGTCGGTAACCTCCATGCCGCCGTGCAGGTCGAACTCCAGCGCCATTTGCTTGCCCAGCGTGGTTTGATCATCGTGAAACGCCGGCAGACAGTGCAGGAATTTGACCTGCGGATTGCCGGTTAACGCCAGCATGGCGCTGTTAACCTGGTAAGGACGCAGCAGGGCGATACGCTCGGCCCACTTCTCTTTGGCTTCGCCCATCGACACCCAAACGTCGGTATAGATGAAGTCCGCGCCCTTAACGCCCGCGGCAACGTCTTCGGTCAGCGTGATTTTTCCACCGGTTTTTTCGGCCATGGCCCGGCATTCGGCAACGAGTTTTTCGTCCGGCCAGCAGGCTTTCGGCGCCACAAGGCGCAGATCAAGGCCGGTCAGTGCGGCGGCCTCAAGCATGGAGTTACCCATGTTGTTGCGCGCGTCCCCGGCGTACACCAGCGTCATCTCATTCAGGTTTTTGCCCGGCAACTGTTCCTGCATGGTGAGCAAATCCGCCAGCAGCTGCGTGGGGTGATACTCGTTGGTCAGCCCGTTCCACACCGGCACGCCCGCATAGCTGGCGAGGGTTTCGACGATATCCTGACCATAGCCGCGATACTGAATGCCGTCATAAATACGGCCCAGCACGCGCGCCGTATCCTTAATTGATTCTTTATGCCCAATCTGGCTGCCGCTTGGGCCGAGGTAAGTGACGCGCGCACCCTGGTCATAAGCGGCAACTTCGAAAGAGCAGCGAGTACGAGTCGAATCTTTTTCGAAGATGAGCGCAATATTCTTGCCAGTAAGATGCTGAATCTCTGTTCCTTTTTTCTTGTCACTTTTCAGTTTGGCGGAAAGGACCAGCAATTCGTTAAGTTGAGCAGGGGTAAAATCGAGCAGCTTAAGAAAGTTTTTCTGATAGAAGTGACTCATTTTTTCCTCGCATGGTACAAGCTTTTATTGAATTAAAATTCAATTTATATGTATTAATATTCAATTGCAACCCCAAGGGTTAAAACTTTGCGGTGAAAGGTGGAGGCAAACCCCGGCGTGTGTGAAAATGAGAGTATCTGCCTACACATTTGAGGAAAGGGCCATGGCAAATCCAGAACAGCTGGAAGAACAGCGCGAAGAAACACGTTTAATCATTGAAGAACTGCTGGACGACGGTAGCGATCCGGACGCGTTGTACACCATCGAACACCACCTTTCTGCGGATGATTTCGAAACGCTGGAGAAAGCCGCCGTTGAAGCTTTCAAGCTGGGTTATGAAGTCACCGACCCGGAAGAGCTGGAAGTGGAGGAAGGTGACACCGTTATTTGCTGTGACATTCTGAGTGAATGTGCGCTTAACCCTGAGCTGATTGATGCGCAGGTTGAGCAGCTGCTGAACCTGGCGGAAAAATTCGGCGTGGAATATGACGGCTGGGGCACCTACTTCGAAGACCCGAACGGCGAAGAGGGTGAGGAAGGCGAAGAAGACGACGAATATCAGGACGACGACGACGACGGCGTCCGTCACTAAAAGTAAGCGGTGCAGCGGCGTTCAGCCGCTGCGCTTCAGGATACCTCATGGACTACCAGCAACTCCTTTCCCCGATAAACCAATTCCTGCTGTGCCCAACGCCCAAAGCATGGATTCAAAAAGCCCGTCGCCCGGAAAATCTGCCCCTGCTGCTAACCGACCATATGATTTGCGAACTGAAAGCCGCGCAAACCGCGATGCTGCTCATCCGTAAATACGTGGCAGATAAAGAAGGTTCGCAGGCGCTGCTGGCCTGGCTGCAGCCCTATGAGGCTTTTGCTTTTCGTGAAGGTGAGGAACCCGATTTTCTGGCGCTTCATAAAGGCCTGAACAAAAGCATCATGCCGAAAACGACGCACGGCTGGGGGCAGCAGCTTATCGACAGCATGCTGCTGCTGATTAAAGAAGAGCTGCACCATTTTTGGCAGGTGCGGGAAATCATGATTGCCCGTAACATCCCGTACGCCAAAATCACCGCCAGCCGCTACGCTAAAGGTTTACTGAGTGAAACACGCACGCATGAACCGCTGATGCTGGTGGATAAGCTGATTTGTGGGGCCTATATCGAAGCGAGGTCTTGCGAACGATTTGCGGCTCTGGCACCGCACCTGGACTATGAATTACAGCGTTTCTATCTGTCGCTGCTGCGTTCCGAAGCGCGTCACTATCAGGACTATTTAACGCTGGCGGAGCAGATCGCCGGGGGTGATATCCGCGAACGTATTCGTTTCTTTGGTGAGGTTGAGGCCGGGCTGATTTGCAGCCACGATGACGCGTTTCGTTTTCACAGCGGCGTCCCCGCAGACTAAAAAGGATGTGCCATGAACTGGACCCACGTCATTATTGCAGGCTATGTCGGCGCGGTAATCGCGGCGATGGTCGGCGTATTTCGCAAGAAAGGCTGGGTCGGTAAAGTGGGGGCAGTGGTGATTGCGCTGGTCGCCATCATGGCGTGGAACATCCTCGACGTAAAATACCTTCTTCCGCGTGACAGAGCCGGGCAAGAACTGGCCGAGCTTGATGATGCGATGGCCCAGATGCCGGTTTATCAGGTGCTGAAGGAGCAGGAGCCCGCGCTGTGGATGTCTATTCGCCAGCAGGCGGTGGCGATGCATCAGCAGGGGAAAAGCGAGCAGGAGGTGATCGACACCATCCAGCCGCAAATCCTCGCGGTCGAAATGAAGCGTTTGCAAAGCGCGACGGATGACAATGTGGTGGCGTTTATGCAGGTGAACATGCAGCAAACGGCGATGGTGCAAAAGTCCAGCGATGACGCCTGTTTCCGCTTCCTGTTCCCGGACGTGAAGGGTGGCATTAACTCCACGAAAATTCTGCCGCGCGACGTGACGTTGCGCCGTATGCAGGTGGATGCGGCGATGATGCGCTCTGCCTATGGCCCGGACAAACATGGCGTCACCGACGCCGAACGCGAACAGGCTCGGCAGGATATTCAGCCTGTTGTTCAGCAGTTGACGCAGCGCTACGGGAGTGACCTCCAGCTTATGTCCGATCCGCACAAGGCGGTCGGGAAAGAGGGGCTGGTTTGTAATCAGGTGCAGGATCTGTGGCGCAACGTACTGCAGCTTCCTCCGGCCCGAGCCGCCGGGATCATTCGCCTGTCAGTGGCGCAGGAGTAGCTGGCAGCGTAGCGTACAAATCGCTTAAGGCTTGAACAGTCACGCGCTTATCGCTAAGGTAAGCGCGTTTTTTACCTTCCTGGAAAGCATCATGACCGCCATTGCCCTTATCGACGACCACCTTATCGTCCGCTCCGGCTTTGCCCAACTTCTTGGGCTGGAGGCGGATTTTCAGGTTGTGGCCGAGTTCGGCTCCGGGCGCGAGGCGCTGGCGGGGCTGGCGGGGCACGGCGTGCAGGTCTGCATTTGCGATATCTCAATGCCGGATATTTCCGGCCTGGAGCTGCTTAGCCAGCTGCCGAAAGGGATGGCGACAATTATGCTGTCGGTACATGACAGCCCGGCGTTGGTGGAGCAGGCGCTGAACGCCGGGGCGCGCGGCTTTTTATCCAAACGCTGTAGCCCGGACGAACTGATTGCCGCCGTGCGCACCGTGGCGACGGGCGGCTGCTACCTGACGCCGGATATCGCCATGAAGCTGGCGGCCGGGCGGCAGGATCCGCTGACGAAGCGCGAGCGGCAGGTCGCGGAAAAGCTGGCGCAGGGTATGGCGGTAAAAGAGATTGCTATCGAGCTTGGGCTGTCGCCAAAAACGGTCCACGTTCACCGCGCCAACCTGATGGAAAAACTCGACGTCAGCAACGACGTGGCGCTGGCGCGCCGCCTGTTTGACGGCTGGTGATGCAGCTTTTCTTCTCGCGGCCGATCGCCGTGATTGCCAGCTTTTTTATCTTCTCCGCCGCGTGGTTCTGCCTGTGGAGCATCAGCCTACACCTGGTGGAGCGCCCAGAGCTGGCGGTGTTGCTGTTCCCCTTTGGATTACGGTTAGGGCTGATGCTGCAATGCCCGCGCGGCTACTGGCCGGTTCTGCTGGGCGCGGAGTGGTTGATGCTTGCCTGGCTCGCACAGGAAGTGGCGCTGGCGCATCTGCCGCTGTTGATGCTGGGCGGGGTGCTCACCGTCCTGCCGGTGGCGCTGATTTCCCGCTATCGCCATCAGCGCGACTGGCGCACCCTTCTGCGGCAGGGCGCGGCGCTAATTGCCGCCGCGCTGCTTCAGTCGCTACCCTGGCTTGGACAGGGGCAGGAATCGCTGAATGCGCTATTGCTGACGCTGACCGGCGGTTTGACCCTGGCGCCGACCTGCCTGGTGATCTGGCACTATCTGACCAGCACCGTCTGGCAGCCTCTCGGCCCGGCGCTGGTCTCCCAGCCGGTCAACTGGCGCGGGCGTCATTTGATTTGGTATCTGCTGCTGTTTGCCGTCAGCCTCTGGCTACAGCTGGGTTTGCCCGCCGAACTTTCCCGCTTTACGCCGTTCTGTCTTGCACTGCCGATCATTGCCCTGGCCTGGCACTACGGTTGGCAGGGGGCGCTGATAGCTACCCTGATGAACGCCATCGCGCTAATAGCCAGCCAGACCTGGCACGATCATCCGGTCGATCTTCTGCTGTCGCTGCTGGCGCAAAGCCTGACTGGGCTATTGCTCGGCGCAGGGATCCAGCGTCTTCGCGAGCTTAACCAGTCGCTGCAAACCGAGCTTGTGCGTAATCGTCGCCTGGCCGAACGTCTGCTGGAAACTGAAGAGAGCGTGCGGCGGGAAGTGGCGCGCGAACTGCATGACGATATTGGGCAGACGATTACGGCGATCCGTACCCAGGCCGGCATCGTCCAGCGTCAGGCGCCGGAAAACGAGGGCGTTAAGCGCAGCGGGGCGCATATCGAACAGCTTTCGCTTGGCGTTTATGACTCGGTGCGTCGCCTGCTGGGGCGCTTACGCCCGCGTCAGCTGGATGATTTGTCCCTCGAGCAGGCGGTACGTTCCCTGATGCGTGAAATGGAGCTGGAAAGCCGCGGTATCGTCAGCCACATCGACTGGCAAATCGATGAACCCCTGCTTAGCGAAGGGCAGCGCGTGACGCTGTTCCGCGTGTGCCAGGAAGGGCTCAACAACATCGTGAAGCACGCCAGCGCCAGCGCGGTAACCCTGCAGGGCTGGCAGCAGGGCGAGCGGCTGATGCTGGTGATTGAAGACGACGGCAGCGGCCTGCCGCCCGGCTCCGGGCAGCAGGGCTTTGGGCTTACCGGGATGCGCGAACGCGTGACGGCGCTTGGCGGAACGTTTGCGATTTCCTGCACCCACGGCACTCGCGTCAGCGTAAGCCTACCATTGCGCTATCTCTAAGGGGCGAGCATGTTCAATTTTTTAAAAGTCCCGGCCAGTATTGTGCCGCTTAGCGATAAAAACGAGATTGATGCCCGCTACCGCTACTGGCGTCGACATATTCTGATAACCATCTGGCTCGGCTACGCGCTGTTTTATTTTACCCGCAAAAGCTTTAACGCCGCCGCGCCGGAAATCCTCGCCACCGGCGTGATGGAGCGCACCGATATCGGCCTGCTGGCGACGCTGTTTTACATCACCTACGGCCTGTCGAAGTTCTTCTCCGGGATCGTCAGCGACTTCTCCAATGCCCGGTACTTTATGGGCATCGGGCTGATAGCCACCGGCATCGTGAATATCCTGTTTGGCTTCTCGACCTCGCTTTGGGCATTTGCGCTGCTGTGGGCGCTGAACGCCTTTTTCCAGGGCTGGGGATCGCCGGTCTGTGCCCGCCTGCTGACGGCGTGGTATTCCCGCAGCGAGCGCGGCGGCTGGTGGGCGGTGTGGAACACGGCGCACAACGTGGGTGGGGCGTTAATCCCGATCGTCATGGGCGCGGCGGCGCTGCAGTACGGCTGGCGTGTCGGGATGATGATTGCCGGCGGGCTGGCGATTATCGCCGGGCTATTTCTCTGTTGGCGGCTGCGCGACAGGCCGCAAACCGTAGGCTTACCGGCGGTCGGCGACTGGCAGCATGACGTGCTGGAGATCGCCCAGCAGCAGGAAGGGGCAGGGCTGACGCGCAAAGAAATCCTCTACAAGTACGTGTTGGTTAACCCTTATATCTGGCTGCTGTCCCTGTGCTACGTGCTGGTGTACGTGGTGCGGGCGGCTATCAACGACTGGGGCAATCTCTATATGTCGGAGACGCTCGGCGTCGGGCTGGTTACCGCCAACTCGGCGGTGACGATGTTCGAGCTGGGCGGATTTATCGGCGCGCTGGTGGCGGGCTGGGGATCGGACAAGCTGTTCAACGGCAATCGCGGGCCGATGAACCTGATCTTCGCCGCTGGGATTCTGCTTTCCGTTGGCTCGCTGTGGCTGATGCCTTTTGCCAGCTACGTGATGCAGGCGGCCTGCTTCTTTACCACCGGCTTCTTCGTGTTTGGGCCGCAGATGCTGATCGGCATGGCGGCGGCAGAATGCTCGCACAAAGAGGCGGCGGGAGCGGCAACGGGGTTTGTCGGGCTGTTTGCCTACCTTGGCGCATCGCTTTCCGGCTGGCCGCTGGCGCGGGTTATCGACATCTGGCACTGGAACGGCTTCTTTGCGGTGATCGCGATAGCCGCGGGGATCTCAGCCCTGCTGCTGCTGCCGTTTTTAAACGCCCAGACTCCACGCACCGCCAGCGAAGCGTGATACATCTCACCCTTTTACCCCAAGAAGGGCAAAACTAAGAAATTTTCCCGATCTCTCCTGGATGCTGTCTCAGGCCAGTTTGCTCGCTGATTTTTACAATGCCTGCCATTAAGCAGGTATTCATATCAGGAGTCATCCATGCTGGCCTTTCTAAACCAGGTGCGTAAGCCCACCCTGGATCTGCCGCTCGACGTGCGGCGCAAAATGTGGTTCAAACCGTTTATGCAGTCGTATTTGGTGGTGTTTATTGGCTACCTGACGATGTATCTGATCCGCAAAAACTTTAACATTGCCCAGAACGACATGATCTCCACCTACGGGCTGAGCATGACGCAGCTGGGGATGATCGGCCTCGGCTTCTCCATCACCTACGGCGTGGGCAAAACGCTGGTTTCGTATTACGCGGACGGGAAGAACACCAAGCAGTTCCTGCCGTTTATGCTGATCCTTTCCGCCATCTGTATGCTTGGCTTCAGCGCCAGCATGGGCGCGGGTTCGGTTAGTCTGTTCCTGATGATCGCCTTCTACGCGCTTAGCGGCTTCTTCCAGAGCACCGGCGGGTCGTGCAGCTATTCGACCATCACCAAATGGACGCCACGCCGCAAGCGCGGCAGCTACCTGGGTATGTGGAACATCTCCCACAACCTCGGCGGCGCAGGCGCGGCCGGTGTGGCCCTGTTTGGCGCGAACTACCTGTTTGACGGCCACGTCATCGGGATGTTTATCTTCCCGTCCGTTATCGCGCTGATTGTCGGTTTTATTGCCCTGCGCTACGGCAGCGACTCCCCGGAGTCTTACGGTCTCGGCACCGCAGAAGAGCTGTTTGGCGAAGAGGTCAGCGAAGAAGATAAAGAAGCCGAAGATAACTCGATGACCAAATGGCAGATCTTTGTTGAGTATGTGCTGAAAAACAAAGTGATCTGGCTGCTGTGCTTCTCCAACATCTTCCTGTACGTGGTGCGCATCGGCATCGACCAGTGGTCCACCGTGTACGCCTTCCAGGAGCTGAAGCTCTCCAAAGAAGTGGCGATTCAGGGCTTCACCCTGTTTGAAGTGGGCGCGCTGGTTGGCACCCTGCTGTGGGGCTGGCTCTCTGACCTTGCCAACGGCCGCCGTGCGCTGGTGGCCTGCGTGGCGCTGGCCTTGATCATCGCTACGCTGGGCGTGTACCAGCATGCGAGCAACCAGTACGTTTACCTGGCTTCGCTGTTCGCGCTTGGCTTCCTGGTCTTCGGACCGCAGCTGCTGATTGGCGTCGCCGCCGTGGGCTTCGTGCCTAAGAAAGCTATTGGCGCCGCAGACGGCATCAAGGGCACCTTCGCTTACCTGATTGGCGACAGCTTTGCCAAGCTGGGCCTGGGGATGATTGCCGACGGCACGCCGATCTTCGGCCTGACCGGCTGGGCGGGCACCTTTGCTGCCCTGGATGCGGCCGCAATCGGCTGTATTGTGCTGATGGCCATCGTGGCGATATTTGAAGAGCGTAAAATTCGCCGTGAGAAAAAAATCCAGCAGTTGAAGATAGCCTAAGCGTTCTGGTGAACACTTCCAGCCCGGCATAACGCCGGGCTTTTTTATGGCTGCGGTTAACGCCGGTATGAGGCATTACTGAGAAAAGTGATTGCGCTATACTGCACGGCATTCATTGATAGCAAATTGTCGTTAAGCTGCCGGGTATCTAACTTCATGATTTGGATTATGTTGGCCACGCTGTGTGTGGTGTTTGTTGTTGGGTTTCGGGTGTTAACCTCTGACTCCCGGCGGGCGATCCGCCGATTGAGTGAGCGGCTGGGGATAGACGTGGTGCCGGTAGAATCGATGATCGATCAAATGGGGAAAGCGCAGGGCGACGCGTTTTTGCAGTACCTGCATCGCCCGGATGAGTCCCATTTGCAAAATGCGGCGCAGGTTTTGCTTGTCTGGCAGATGGTGATTGTGGACGGCAGCGATCAGAATCTGCAGCAGTGGCACCGGAGGCTACAAAAGGCACGGCTTGCCACGCCGATTACCGACGCTCAGGTTCGCCTGGCGCTGGGCTTTTTACGTGAAATGGAGCCGGATAAGTCAGATATTAGCGTCTTTCAGATGCGCTATAACGGCTACTTCCAGCCTGAAGATGGCGTCCACTGGCTGCACTGAGACTCGTTTTTGCGCTGTGATCACAGCGCTTTGAGCATCGTGACTTCGCAATCCACGTGGCCGGTGCAGCCGAGCGGGGCAGGAATATGCTCGAAGCCAAGGTGTTCGTATAAACCCACGGCTTCTTTCAGAAACGCCGTGGTCTCAAGGTAACAGCGCTTAAAGCCCTGGGCACGGGCGTGATCCAGCGCCTGTAGCGCCAGCTTTTTCGCCAGGCCTTTGCCGCGAACCACCGGCAGGAAATACATCTTCTGCAGTTCACAAATGTCCGGCTCGCTACACGATAACGGCGCCACGCCGCCGCCGCCCACCACTTCGCCATTAATTTCCACCACCCAGTACGCATGGCCTGGCTGGCTGTAGAGCTGGTACAGCTCATCAAGGTTAGGGTCCGCGACGGTATAGCCTTTATCGGCGGTCAGGCCGTATTCGGCCGATACCTGTCGAATAACCCGGGCGATCGCCGAATTATCTTCGGCAGTAATCCGGCGCAGCTGGAGCTTCACATCAACCGGGGCTGTGGTGTTCATCATGTGACTCATAGGCTTAGGGAAGGATAAAAGCAGTTAATAGCACTTCATTACGGAGGGTGCAAGCCGCAATAAAAACGCCCTGCACCGAAGTGCAGGGCGAATTATGCAGCGCGACTGGTTACAGGGCGGCGATAACGGCCTGCTGTTCAATCAGCTTGGCTTTGGCGTCGGCAAAGCCTTCGAGACGCTCGCGCTCTTTGGCGACAACGTCCGCCGGGGCACGGGCGACAAAGCCTTCGTTGGACAGCTTGCCTTCGATCTTGCCGATTTCGATTTCGATCTTCGCGACTTCTTTCGCCAGACGCTCGATCTCCGCGGCTTTATCAACCAGGCCGGCCATCGGGATCAGCAGCTCTGCGCCATCGATAATCTTGGTCACGGAAACCGGACCTTTGTCATCAACAGGCAGAATAGTGATGCTTTCCAGGCGAGCCAGGTTCTGCAGGAAGGTGCGGTTTTCGCTCACGCGACGAATCGCCTCTTCACTACAGCCGCGCAGCAGCACGTCCAGACGCTTGCCTGGGGCAATGTTCATCTCGGCGCGAATGTTACGCACCGCGGTGATCACGTCCTTCAGCCACTCGGTGTCCGCGAACGCCGCTTCATCAACCTGAGACGCATCGTAGGCCGGGAATTCTTGCAGCATGATGGTGTCTGCGGTAATGCCTTTCAGCACTTTCACGCGCTGCCAGATGGTTTCGGTGATGAATGGAATGATCGGGTGCGCCAGGCGCAGCAGGCCTTCCAGCACGTTCACCAGCGTATTACGGGTGCCGCGCAGTTCCGCTTCAGTACCGCCGTTCATGACCGGCTTGGTCAGCTCCAGGTACCAGTCACAGAACTGGTTCCAGGTGAACTCGTACAGAATGTTGGCGGCGATATCGAAGCGGTAGCTGTCCAGCGCTTCGCGGTACGCTTTAACGGTGCGGTTGAACTCGGCCAGGATCCACCGGTCCGCCAGGGAGAGCACCAGCTCGCCGCCGTTGAAGCCGCAGTCCTGCTCTTCGGTGTTCATCAGCACGAAGCGGCTGGCGTTCCAGAGCTTGTTACAGAAGTTACGATAGCCTTCCAGGCGCTTCATATCCCAGTTGATGTCGCGGCCGGTAGAGGCCAGCGCCGCCAGGGTAAAGCGCAGGGCGTCGGTGCCGTGCGGCTCGATGCCGTTCGGGAACTGTTTCTCGGTGCGCTTGCGGATTTTCTCCGCGAGCTGAGGCTGCATCATGTTGCCGGTGCGTTTCTCGAGAAGATCTTCCAGAGAAATGCCGTCCACCATGTCCAGCGGGTCGATAACGTTGCCTTTGGATTTTGACATCTTCTGGCCTTCGTCATCGCGAATAAGGCCGGTCATATAGACGGTCTTAAACGGTACCTGCGGCTTGCCGTCTTCATCTTTGATGAAGTGCATGGTCAGCATGATCATGCGGGCAATCCAGAAGAAGATGATGTCGAAGCCGCTGACCATGACGCTGGTCGGGTGGAAGGTACGCAGCGCTTCGGTATTTTCCGGCCAGCCCAGGGTGGAGAAGGTCCACAGGCCAGAGGAGAACCAGGTGTCCAGCACGTCTTCATCCTGGTTAAGCGCCACGTCGGCACCCAGGTTGTTCTCGGCGCGGACTTCCTCAACGTTCCGGCCAACGTACACGTTGCCTTCTGCGTCGTACCAGGCCGGGATACGGTGACCCCACCACAGCTGACGGGAGATACACCAGTCCTGAATATCGCGCATCCACGAGAAGTACATGTTTTCGTACTGCTTAGGCACGAACTGGATGTCGCCCTGCTCAACGGCTTCTACCGCCACTTTTGCCAACGGTGCGGTACGCACGTACCACTGGTCGGTCAGCATTGGCTCGATAACCACGCCGCCACGGTCGCCGTAAGGGACGGTCAGGTCATGCGGTTTGATTTCGTCAAGCAGGCCAAGTTCGTCGAACTTCGCGACCACGGCTTTACGCGCGGCAAAACGTTCCAGCTTCTGGAACTCTGCCGGGATGTCGGACGCATAAACGTCGGACTCTTCGCCGTTGGTATCGAAAACTTCTGCCGTTTCGCGGATATCGCCGTCGAAGGTCAGAATGTTGATCATTGGCAGCTGATGACGGCGGCCAACTTCGTAGTCGTTAAAGTCGTGCGCAGGCGTAATTTTCACGCAGCCGGTGCCTTTTTCCATGTCTGCGTGCTCGTCGCCCACGATAGGAATGCGGCGGTTAACCAGCGGCAGCACCACGAATTTACCGATCAGGTCTTTATAACGCGGATCTTCCGGGTTAACGGCCACGCCGGTATCACCGAGCACCGTTTCCGGGCGGGTGGTGGCGACAATCAGGTAATCTTTACCGTCTGCGGTTTTCGCGCCATCGGCCAGCGGGTAACGCAGGTGCCACATGGAGCCTTTGGACTCGCGGTTCTCAACTTCGAGGTCGGAAATCGCGGTACGCAGTTTTGGATCCCAGTTTACCAGGCGCTTGCCGCGGTAAATCAGATCTTCTTTATACAGGCGGACGAACACTTCTTTCACCGCGTTGGACAGGCCTTCGTCCATGGTGAAGCGCTCGCGCTCCCAGTCTACGGAGTTACCGAGACGACGCATCTGACGGGTAATGGTGCCGCCGGATTCTGCCTTCCACTGCCAGATTTTGTCGATGAACGCGTCGCGGCCGTAATCGTGGCGAGTTTTCCCCTCTTCGGCGGCGATTTTACGCTCCACCACCATCTGGGTCGCGATACCGGCGTGGTCGGTGCCCGCCTGCCACAGGGTGTTTTTACCCTGCATGCGTTGGTAACGGATCATGGTATCCATGATGGTTTGCTGGAAGGCGTGACCCATATGCAAACTGCCGGTGACGTTCGGCGGTGGGATCATGATGCAGAAGCTTTCCTGGCTGGTGTCGCCATTCGGTTTAAAGTAGCCCTGCTGTTCCCAGTGCTCGTAAAGCGGCTGTTCGATATCTTGCGGGTTATATGTCTTTTCCATTGTCTGCTATGTCGTTCCCGGCGGGGTGTAGGTCGCCGTAGTCAAGTGGAAACCGGCAACGCGGTACGCTTTGTAGCGCTCACGGGCCAGTTGTTTCTGGGATTCTTCGTAAGGTACGAAGTCTATCACTTCCAGGAAAGCGGTGGCAAAATCTGCGAACTGCGGAAGCAGGCTAATCAGAATATCCCGCGGAGCGCTGCCGCGGCGCTGAGGCCATGCCAGCTCGACGGGCGCGCCGTAGCGCGGGCCTTCACCGGCCAGATTGTGCGGGACGAATGCCTGGGCATCCCGCTGCCAGAGCGCTTCATCGAGGCGAATCGCCTGCTGCTCGTCCTCGCAGGCAATAAGTACCCGCTTACCTGCACGGAATCCATCCGCAGCCAGCTCGCACACCAGCTGTTCTACGGCACTGAGCCCTTCGGCGTGGGTGTCGTTATCCAGCAGGTAAAACGTCGCGTTTTTCATGAGACCAGCTTGTTAAGTTGAATGTTGTTGCCCCTCACCCTAACCCTCTCCCCAACGGGGCGAGGGAAGCAAACGGAGTTTTTTATGCCCGTTCAGGGTGAGGGTAAAGCTTTACGCTTACTCTTCGCCGTTACTCTTCACCGTTAAATCCGGAGCGGTT
>NZ_DASYBS010000117.1:0-4535 GCF_036500665.1 Cedecea sp. | reverse complement strand
AACTCGAGGTGGCGTATATTACGCTTTCCTCTTTCAGAGTCAACCCTTAATTTCAGGATTTTTCACTCTCATCGCCGCCGTTACTCTGTGATGTTGTTCACATGTTCCGTGTCGATGGAGGCGCATTATAGGGAGTTCTCCCGGCGCTGCAACACTAAAATGACAGAAAAATGACTGACTGCTGCATTCCACAGCAAAACCCCGCCTTATACCCATTTGCACACAGACTTATCCACAATCCGGATTTGAACTTAAAATTCGCGAGCGCGACGCAAACGTTTTCGCTACAATGCACCGCGATAAAATGGACACCCCCGATGGGGGCGTTAGCTGAGTTTTCGTCTCTTCTTTTCCTTATTTTCCCTTTTCTGCGCCGCCAGAACGAAGGTGAAGACTAAAATTCAGCTAACGCTCTTCTATATGCGAACCAAAGCCAAGGGATAAAACCATGTCACAACGTCGTCCTGTACGCCGCGCACTGCTCAGTGTTTCTGACAAAGCCGGTATCGTCGAATTCGCTCAGGCCCTCTCCCAACGTGGAGTGGAGCTGCTGTCCACCGGCGGAACCGCCCGCCTGCTGGCAGAAGCAAACCTGCCGGTAACCGAAGTCTCCGACTACACCGGTTTCCCGGAGATGATGGACGGACGCGTCAAAACGCTGCACCCGAAAGTTCACGGCGGCATTCTGGGCCGTCGCGGTCAGGACGATGCCATCATGGCGGAACACGCCATCTCTCCTATTGATATGGTCGTCGTTAACCTTTATCCGTTTGCCCAGACCGTTGCTCGTGAAGGCTGCTCTTTAGAAGATGCTGTCGAGAACATCGATATCGGTGGCCCAACCATGGTTCGCTCCGCCGCCAAGAACCATAAAGATGTGACGATCGTAGTAAAAAGCAGTGACTACCCGACGATCCTTGCCGAGCTGGATGCTAATGAAGGATCGCTGACGCTGGAGACCCGCTTCGATCTGGCGATCAAAGCTTTTGAGCATACCGCCGCCTACGACAGCATGATCGCCAACTACTTCGGCAGCCTGGTGCCTGCTTACCACGGCGAGAGCAAAGATCCTGCCGGCCGCTTCCCGCGCACGCTGAACCTGAACTTCATTAAGAAGCAAGATATGCGCTACGGTGAAAACAGTCATCAGCAGGCCGCCTTCTATATAGAAGAAGAAATTAAAGAAGCGTCCGTGGCTACCGCGACCCAAGTGCAGGGTAAAGCGCTCTCCTATAACAACATCGCGGATACCGACGCGGCGCTGGAGTGCGTGAAAGAGTTCGAGGAACCTGCCTGCGTTATCGTTAAGCATGCCAACCCTTGCGGCGTTGCCGTTAGCGGTTCAGTGCTTGAAGCCTACAACCTGGCTTATAAAACCGATCCAACGTCTGCCTTCGGCGGCATCATCGCCTTCAACCGCGAGCTGGATGCTGAAACCGCACAGGCGATTATTTCCCGCCAGTTCGTCGAAGTGATCATCGCCCCTTCCGCCAGCGAAGAAGCGCTGAAGATAACCGCAGCCAAGCAAAACGTCCGCGTTCTGGTTTGTGGCCAATGGCAGAAACGCACGGCTGGCCTCGACTTTAAACGTGTGAACGGCGGCCTGCTGGTTCAGGATCGCGATCTGGGTATGGTGACCGCAGGCGATCTGCGCGTTGTCACTAAACGCCAGCCGACCGAGCAAGAACTGCATGACGCCCTATTCTGCTGGAAGGTCGCGAAGTTCGTTAAATCCAACGCCATTGTCTACGCCCGTGACAATATGACCATCGGCATAGGCGCTGGCCAGATGAGCCGCGTTTACTCCGCCAAAATTGCCGGCATCAAAGCCAGTGATGAAGGCCTGGAAGTGAAAGGTTCCGCCATGGCCTCTGACGCCTTCTTCCCGTTCCGCGATGGGATTGATGCTGCGGCTGAAGCTGGCGTGAGCTGCGTTATCCAGCCGGGCGGTTCAATCCGTGACGATGAAGTCATTGCCGCCGCCGACGAGCATGGGATCGCGATGATCTTCACCGATATGCGCCACTTCCGCCATTAATTACCGGAGCGTTTATAGATGAAAGTTTTAGTTATTGGTAACGGCGGGCGCGAACACGCGCTGGCCTGGAAAGCCGCCCAGTCTCCATTAGTGCGCACGGTGTTTGTTGCGCCAGGCAACGCGGGCACCGCGCTGGAACCTACGTTGCAGAATGTCACCATCGGCGCCACGGATATTCCGGCTCTACTGAGTTTTGCCCAGAATGAAAAAATTGACTTAACCATCGTCGGCCCGGAAGCGCCGCTGGTGATTGGCGTCGTGGATGCATTCCGCGCCGCAGGGTTGAAAATCTTTGGCCCAACCGAAGGCGCCGCACAGCTGGAAGGCTCAAAGGCGTTCACCAAAGATTTCCTGGCGCGCCATAACATCCCGACGGCGGAATACCAGAACTTTACCGACGTTGAGCCTGCGCTGGCTTACCTGCGTGAGAAAGGTGCGCCAATCGTGATTAAGGCCGACGGCCTGGCCGCGGGCAAAGGCGTTATTGTGGCGATGACGCTGGAAGAAGCGGAAGCCGCCGTGAATGATATGCTGGCCGGGAACGCGTTTGGCGATGCGGGCCACCGCATTGTTATTGAAGAGTTCCTCGACGGCGAAGAAGCCAGCTTTATCGTGATGGTTGACGGCGAGCACGTCCTGCCGATGGCCACCAGCCAGGATCATAAGCGAGTTGGCGACGGCGATACGGGCCCGAACACCGGCGGGATGGGTGCTTACTCCCCGGCTCCGGTTGTTACGGATGAAGTTCATCAGCGCACCATGGAACGCGTGATTTGGCCGACCGTGCGCGGAATGGCTGCCGAGGGGAACACCTACACCGGCTTCCTGTACGCCGGGTTGATGATCGATAAGCAGGGTAATCCGAAGGTGATTGAGTTCAATTGCCGCTTTGGCGATCCGGAAACGCAGCCAATCATGCTGCGCCTGCAGTCAGACCTGGTCGAGCTGTGCCTCGCCGCCTGTGACGGCAAGCTTGATGAGAAAGACTCTACGTGGGACGAGCGTCCGGCACTGGGCATCGTGCTGGCGGCGGGTGGTTATCCGGCTGATTATCGCAACGGCGACGTTATCCACGGTCTGCCGCTGGAAGAAGTGGCCGACGGCAAGGTCTTCCATGCCGGCACTACGCTCAGCGAAGACGACCAGGTGCTCACAAACGGCGGACGCGTGTTATGCGTGACAGCGCTAGGCGAGACGGTTGCCAAAGCTCAACAGCGCGCGCTGGAGCTGAAAAAGGATATTCACTGGGATGGCAGCTTCAGCCGCTCGGATATCGGTTATCGTGCCATTGCGCGTGAAAACACGAAGTAATATAGACAGCACAGACTAAACCGCCCTCGTGGCGGTTTTTTTGCCTAGAAGTCGCCCGGCTTAGGCTGCCAGCTGCAGAAGTCCTGGTTTGCCACCAGCAGCAGCTGCGAACCTTCCGGCGCTTCCAGCCAGGCAATACTGACATCGAGAGATGAGTTGCTCTGGCGGCGCGCTATATGGCTCAGGGAGGCGCTATCAAGCTTTGGTGATAACGTTTCGCCTTCGCAGGTGGTTACCGTGCCGTTCTGGTGCCAGCGCCCCTGCCGCAACACAACGTGGCCGATGCGCAGCGCTTCGCTGGTCTCACGAATACGATTGGCGTTGAACTGGTACAAAGCCACCTGATCGTTAGAAAGCTGCTGCTTCTGGCTATTCACTTCCCGCTGCATAAAGCTCAGTTCACCGTGGTCATCAAAGCGGACTTTGACATGCTCCGGCTGCTTGCCCTGAATATTGAGTTCGATAAAAGTCAGTTTGTCACCCTGCCAGCGGTATTCACCGGTGGTGGTGGCGCCGTGCTGCCACGGGCTAAACGCGGTAAGGATATGGGTAGACTCATCGGCATTGTCTTTACGCCAGATGCGCACTACGCCCTGATCGGCAACATAGCCGGTAGCGGTAAAAGGAGGGAGTTTGTTACTGCTGCAAGCCGTGAGCGCCAGTACACCCGCCAGCGCCAGTAGCGGGCGCCAGACGGACAAAAGGGGCGTAAACGCCCCTCTGTTAAAACTGTTCACCGACACGCGTTAACTTACTTAACCGCGTCTTTCAGTGCTTTACCAGAAACAAATGCCGGCACGTTAGCAGCAGCAATTTTGATTTCTTTACCGGTCTGCGGGTTGCGGCCAGTGCGCTCAGCACGGTGGTTCACTTTGAAGGTACCGAAACCAACCAGTTGTACAGCATCACCTTCTTTCAGAGACTCAGTAATTGCAGCCAGAGTGGATTCCAGAGCAGCTTTAGCCTGTGCTTTAGACAGGTCAGCCTTGTCAGCAATTACATCAATCAGTTGAGTCTTGTTCATAAGTTATCCTTACAATGTGTTTATCGCTTGCTAAGCATCGAGTGCGACGGAAATGCCTAAAAAGCACTCTCCTGCATACACGCACCGATAGCCACTTTTATTCGCCCCACAAATGTAGACCAGACGGGGGGTTAATTGGAAGCCTCCAGGGAGGACAAATCA
>NZ_DASYBS010000116.1:0-1641 GCF_036500665.1 Cedecea sp. | reverse complement strand
AGCCACTGCCGCCGCTGCATCAGCCAGGCGAAGTCCAGCTTGTCCTCCCCCAACAGGCTTTGGCGGTTCGCCAGCGCTACCGCATGCCGGTGGCGAAAGCGACGCTGCGGTCTGCTTCCCCTCAACCGCCGGTGCACTTCCAGCCACAGGCGATAATCCACGCGCCGCAGCAGAGCACACGTCAGGCGGTTGCCCATCCCGGCCCCCGTTGCCGATAAGCGGGCCATCGCGTCCAGGCCGTTGCGCCAGGCTAAATACCCCCGAACCGCGAGCAGGCGCATCACGGGGCCAGCGGCTTATCGTGCTGCAACAGCGACAGCAGCTGCCGGCTGAAAGCGGAAAACTCACGATCTTGCAGCGCCAGCCATTTGCGATTGACGATAAAACTGGGGGTCGCGTTGATCTGGTAATAGCGGCTCACTGCCGTCATATACGCCAACAGCTCTTTGACCCGTTCCGACTCTCTGGCCTGCTGATAGGCGGCCTCATCGATACCGTTGGCCGTCAGCCAGGCGCTGAGCTGCTTGTCGTCCGCCAGGTTGAGGTTTTCTTTGATAATCGCGCGGTAAGCGGCGGGGCGATGCTGCGCTTCGATCCCCATGATCGTCAGCGTGGCGAACAGGGGCGCAAAGGCCGCCATGCCGGCTTGACTGTCGTCGCTGAGGTGCAAGCGCACCAATTTGGCCCCCGCCGGTAAATTTTTTTCCAGCTCGGCCACGCCGCTTTCGTTGATTTCACAATAGTGGCAGGCGTAAGAGAAGACTTCGACAAGGGTATTATCGTCTTGCAGCGGGCTTTGCTCTATTTTTTCCGGGGAGATAAAGCTCAGACTTTCTGCCTCCGGCGGTTGCATGACGTAATGTTTAAAATAAAATGCGGTCAAAAGAGAAGAGGCAAAAACAATGACAAGCGTGTAGCTAATGAAAAGCAAGGGACGTTTATACATAACGGACGCATCCTGCGCATATATTAATATTCACCCGGCAGGGTGAATACATGAAAAAGAGTTAATACCGTAAATAATGAGATCGTAAAGATGACTTTTTCGCCCGGTATCAGGCGGGCCAGCGTGAACGCTGCCCGCCTGCCCACCGCTAATCTAAATGCAGGGGGTTAACCCGCCTCAGCTTGGCGTGGTGGGGTTAGACGGGCAGCTTGCTGCCGGCGCAGGGTAATAGAACTTCTGTACGCCACCGAATTTGTTCGCACAGGTTTTCACCAGCTGGCAGGTGCGGTTATTGCCGCTGCCCACCCAAGCGAAATCTTTGGTACAAACAAAAGTACCGCCGACGATGTTTTCCGCTTCTGACAGATTGATTTTCTTCATTACAATATCCTTATATACATTAAAATATAAACACACTACCCATTACTCTGTCGGCAGACAGAGCAATTCTTCAATACATTTTAAAACCATCTAACAAATAACAATGAGAGCGTTTCGGGAAAAAGCATAGCTATCCCAAACGAGCAGATCAATACAATTATTTACACTGCAAGTGAGAGTTAATCGAATAAGTAAACCGTGAATGCGGGAATATTCAAATTTAAATTAGTCTAAAAACAAGAAAAGCAGATCAAAGCCTATTAAAGCAAGAAAAACAGAAAAGGATAATTCTCAATAAAATGAAAAAACAAATA
>NZ_DASYBS010000115.1:0-20592 GCF_036500665.1 Cedecea sp. | reverse complement strand
CGGTAAACCCACCGGCCATCACCCAAACATTCGGGGTCGTTCGCGATTCGTTCCCGACGATCGCTCTCTTTCGCTGCTCCCGGCAGCTCAACCCCGCCTGAGTTGGGTCATAACCGGGGGCGATGAGAGCCGGGAACAAGGGCGTGGCTGTGAGACTTGCAGCGCCTGTGACGTTCTGTGTAGCTGTGGGCTAAAAGCGAGGCACGGTTCCGGCTTAAATCGCCTCCTTAAATGAGAATTTTTTTTATTTATCCTGAACCCTTGCTAAATCACCGCGGACGTGAGAGATTAGCACCCGGTTTGGAACACAGACCTTATGAAAGCAGTTTTAGTAAAGCAGTCCTCAGTTCAAGCGCTATCTTAGATATCCCTTCTTCTCGAGTCTCCTCCTAAGTGCCCGAATAAGTCCAACTCTGCTGAACAGACCATGTTCGCCGCGTTTAGTGGCTCAAGAAACTGAAAAGGTAATATCTATGTCTAACAAAATGACTGGTTTGGTAAAATGGTTCAACGCTGAGAAAGGTTTCGGCTTCATCTCTCCTACCGATGGCAGCAAAGATGTATTCGTACATTTCTCTGCAATCCAGAGCGATAGCTTCAAAACTCTCGACGAAGGCCAGAAAGTTGAGTTCTCTATCGAGAACGGCGCTAAAGGCCCAGCTGCTGCTAACGTTGTTGCGCTGTAATTCAGCCTGACGTTTCAGAAGTGAAAGAAACCCGCTACGGCGGGTTTTTTTGTGCCTGTGGTTTAGAGATGTCCTATAGCTTTTGCCCTTACCCTCGCAATGCTATGTGTTAAATTGTGATTTTGGTTAACCAATTTGCGCGTGCTGATTGACACGTTTGGCAAATTGGCCGAGTTTATACGTATGAGCGAATAAATATCTGCACTTAATCGAAACGGTTAGGTGGTCAACCAATTTGAGTTGTAAGGGGACATCATGAAACAAACCTGGCGCTGGTATGGTCCAAACGATCCGGTCACTCTGGCCGACGCCCGGCAGGCGGGGGCGACGGGCATCGTTACCGCGCTGCACCACATTCCGAACGGTGAAGTCTGGCCGGTCGAAGAAATACTGAAACGCAAAGCCGTGGTAGAGGCCGCCGGGCTGGTCTGGTCGGTGGTGGAAAGCGTGCCTATCCACGAAGAGATCAAAACCCATCGCGGGCAGTACGATTTATGGATCGACAATTACTGTCAAAGCCTGCGTAACCTGGCGGAATGCGGTATCTACACCGTGTGCTACAACTTTATGCCGGTGCTGGACTGGACGCGTACCGATCTCGAATACCCGCTGCCGGACGGCTCCAAAGCGTTGCGCTTTGACCAAATCGAATTCGCCGCTTTCGAGCTGCATATTCTGATGCGCAAAGGGGCCGAAGCTGACTACAGCGCCGAAGAAATCGAGCAGGCAAACCGACGCTTCGCTGAAATGCGCGAGGATGAAAAAGCGCGGCTGACCCGTAACATCATCGCTGGCCTTCCTGGCGCGGAGGAAGGCTACACGCTGGATCAGTTCCGCGCCCAGTTGGACACCTACAAAGACATTGATAAAGCGAAGCTGCGCGAAAACTTTGCGTACTTCCTTGAGGCCATCATCCCCGTCGCCGAGCAGATGGGAATTAAAATGGCGGTGCACCCGGACGATCCTCCGCGCCCAATCCTTGGCCTGCCGCGCATTGTTTCTACCGTGGAAGATATGCAGTGGATGGTGGATGCGGTCAACAGCCCGGCAAACGGCTTTACGATGTGCACCGGCTCCTACGGCGTGCGGGAAGATAACGATCTGGTTGGGATGATTAAACGCTTTGGGCCGCGTATCTACTTCACGCACCTGCGCTCGACGCTGCGGGAAGATAATCCGAAGACGTTCCATGAAGCCGCGCACCTCTACGGCGATGTGGATATGTATGAAGTGGTGAAAGCGATCGTCGAGGAAGAGCAGCGTCGCGAGGCGAACGGGCAGCGCGAGCTGATTCCTATGCGCCCGGATCACGGCCATCAAATGCTGGATGACCTGAATAAAAAGGTGAATCCAGGCTATTCCGCGATTGGTCGCCTGAAAGGGCTGGCGGAAGTGCGCGGCGTTGAGATGGCGATTCAGCGCGCGTTCTTTGGTAAATAGCACTCGCCGGGCCAGGGAATGGGTCAACCCATTATGCTATAGTCCAGCCTGGTCCCGGCCCTTGTGAGTCAAAATGAAACTGCAAATCCATGAAAAACCGTCTGCTCAGCCGCAGCGTCCCTATCAGGAAGTTGGCGTGATGCTGCGTGACATGATCGCACGCCAGCAGTATGCCCTGGGGGACAGGCTTCCGCCGGAACGAGAAATTGCGGCACTGCTGGCGGTCAGCCGCACCGTGGTGCGCGAAGCGCTGATCATGCTGGAGATTGAAGGGCTTGTGGAGGTGCGTCGCGGCGCGGGCATATTTGTGGTGGCGATGCCCAATAAGACGGCTAACGTGCCGGCGAGCCAGTGCAACGACGCCGGGCCCTTTGAGCTATTGCAGGCGCGCCAGCTACTGGAAAGCAATATCGCTGAGTTTGCCGCCCAGCAGGCCACGCGGGAAGACATTATGAAAATGCGTCAGGCCTTGCAGATAGAAGAGCAGGAGCTGGTTTCCGGGGATAACGAAAGCGGTGATAAGCTATTTCATCTCGCTATTGCCGAGGCCACCCACAACAGCATGCTGGTGGAATTGTTGAAACAATCCTGGCAGTGGCGTGAAAATAACCCGATGTGGATCCAGCTGCACAGCCATCTGGAGAACAACCACTATCGCCAGGAGTGGCTTACGGATCATAAACAGATCCTCGCCGCGCTGATTAAGAAGGATGCCAAAGCGGCAAAACACGCGATGTGGCAGCACCTGGAAAACGTCAAAAACCGGCTGCTGGAGCTGTCGGACATCGATGATATTAACTTCGACGGCTACCTGTTTGAATCCTGGCCGCTGAATGAGCCTGGGCGTTAACCCCGCCAGCTTCACACGAGCCGCTGTTGCAGCAGCTCCCCGCTTTGCTGTAAATCCTGCTGTGGATTGCGGCCTGTCAGCACATATTCATACCCTTTGTTACGCCACCAGACCAGGTTTAGCCCACGGCGGACTTCATGCTTTAGCGCTGTACTGTCGCTCGTTTTGCTGCGGGAAATGCACAGCGCCATCGGCCCGAAGCTGGCGTGCAGATAAGCCATCTGCGCGATGGAGGTGCTGTCGTAGCGCAGCATTCTCACGCTTTTTAGCTCTGCTTCAGGGATCTCAACGGCCGCCTGAGTGAGCGTCAGGCCGATATCCTGCTGCATACGGTTCAGGCCGCTTTGCAGACCTTGGGGCGTGACGTTGATGTCGGCCAGCGTTTCGGCGCTGTAGAGCGACATGTACTGCGCAATGAGGTCGCGAATTTCCGGCTCGCCGCTGAGCTTTTGTTCACCAGGGCGAATAAAGCGCCCGGCCAGCACGCCGACGGCGAGAAAACTCAGCGAAGCGGCTATCAGATTGCGGCGGCTGACGCCTTTCGCCTGCGGCTTCACGTTCACCGGCTGATGAAGCAGGACATTCAACTTTTGCTCCATGCGGCTGACCGGCGCTTCCTCCAGCAGAGGCGCAAAAGCCTGTTCCCAGGGCTGGTTGCTTTGCATTAGCTGTTCAACGCGAGCGGCCAGAGTGGGATCGTCATTAAGCTGTTGGTCAAAGGCGCGGCGTTCGTCATCGCGCATCTCACCGTCCAGCCAGGCCACGATAGCCTCATCGCTCCACGGAGCGGAGAAGGATTGACGCGTCATTTGAGCTCCTTCTTCATCGTCGGCATCAGGTGTTTGGCGAGCGTCAGGCGCGCGGCGGCCAGGCGGCTCATCACGGTGCCAATGGGAATGGCCAGCGTGTCGGCCGCTTCCTGATAGGTGAAACCTTCGACATAAACTAAAAACACGGTATTACGCTGGGCTTCAGGCAGTTCGCTGACCTGCTGCAGTAGCGCGTGATACTGATGCTTGTCTTCGGTGCTTTCGCTGTCAGCCAGCTGGCTCAGTTCGTCGCTGTCGACAAAGCCCTGGCCCTGGCGAACGCGCAGGGCGCGAATTTCATTGATCCAGATTGAGTACAAAATCGCAAACAGCCAGCGGTCGATGCGGGTACCGGACTGAAACTGGCTGCAGCGCTCTAAAGCGCGCACGCAGGTGGACTGAACCAAATCTTCAGCCACATCGCGATTGCGGGACAGCACCATGCCGTAGCGCCAGAGACGGGCAAGGTGCTGTGCCAGCTGTAAACGAACTTCGTTGACGGTGATTTTTATGTCCTCAAACTTAGGACTCCGGGTGCCCGTCAATGGCGGCTTTTAAATCGCGATACTCCTCGCAGCCGGTTCCGCAGAGCGTTTTAATGGTGGCTAACTGGGCCTTCGCCAGGTCCGGGCGGCCCTTAATCATCCACGCTTCGCCAAGATATTCGCGCACTTTGGCGTAGTGCGGATCCAGGGCGATAGAACGCTGATAATAGCCGATCCCTTCGTCGGTGCGCCCCAGTTTTCTTGTGGCGTAGCCCCGGTAGTTCCAGGCTTCACGCGTGTTGGGCTGCTGCAGGGTATCCAGCAGGTTGAGCGCATCCTGATAACGGCCAGATTTTGCCAGATGATAAGCATATTGCGTCTTATCGCCGTCGCTTAACATGCTGCTCTTTTCCACGGTACAAGTTTTGGTTTTGCTGTCGTACACCTGGCCTTTCGGGCAGTCCGGCGTTTTAGAGTCATCGTCGCCCATGGCGCTGGCGGCGGCGGAATAGAAAAGTCCGCTGGCAACCAGGCACAGCAAAGGCAGCAGTTTACGGCTTGAAGGCGTGTTCATGGTGTCGTCCTGTAGGTTAGCGAGAGTTGCCTTTGCAGGCGGGAAGCATGCGGCGCAGCGTGCCGTCACGCAAAACATAGTGGTGGAGCAGAGCGGCGACGGCGTGTGCGCTCGCCAGCAGGATCAGCGCCCAGGCCACGTTGTTGTGCAGCATTGCCAGGGTATGGCGCAGCGTGGGATCGATGTTGAACACGTCCTGGACCTCAAAGAGGTTGAAGAACCAGAACGGTTCGCCCTGCGCCCAGCGGAACAGGAAGCCAAGCGTGGCCTGGGTGAGCAGCAGGATGTAAAGCACGCCGTGCGTGGCATGGGCGGCGATGCGGAACGCACCCGGCATCGGCACTTTTTCCAGCTTTCTCGATGGCGAAAAAGCGGTGCTAATGCGCCAGACCAGCCGAACGACAATCACCGCGCCAAGCAAAATGCCGAACGAAATATGTAGGGATTGCAGGCTTTTGCGCAGCGGCGTGCCGCGCTCAAGGGCTTCCCAGACATGCGCGCTGGCGAACAGAAATATCACGCAAAAGGCGGTGACCCAGTGGAGGGCTATGCTAAAGGCATCGTAGCGCTTACGGGGCGGCGTAGCGTCGGTGGGCAGGTAACTCATGATTGTCTCTTCCTCAGGTTCTAGTAAGGAGTAAACAATCGGGACGAGGAAATTATTCGGTGGGGATGAAAAAAAGTCAGGCGTCCAGCAAGCGCCTGACTTTATGGAGACTTACCGCAGCATTACAGTGCTTTTTCCCAGACGGACTGCGGCAGTAGATACACTGCTTTTTCAGCGTGCTGGCCGTCGGTCACGATGTGCTTGATGCCGCTCGCCATCACGGCCAGCGTCACGTCGAAGGCGTTCAGGCTGTCGCCGAAGCCAGCCGTCAGGTTCAGCATTGAGCCGTTCGCCATCAGGTAAAGCGTCTTGCCATTAAGCTTGTAAGCATTGATAAACGGCATCACTTCTTCGTTCGGATATTGCTTCAGGTAGCCGCAGTCGATCTCTTCGGCAACGTGGCCCACGTTCAGCACGAACACGCCATCTTTGGCTTTATCCAGCACCGCTGCGCTGACGACTTTTTTGGCGCCGGTTGCGGTGGCGACCACGTCGGTGGTAGCAATCACGTCATGAATATCAACCACGTGCCAGCCGTCGTAGGCGGCCTGCAGGCGGCGAGCCGGGTCTAATTCGGCAACCATCACCTGGCCACCGTAAGCTTTGGCGGCGGCGGCAACGCCCTGGCCGACCAGGCCGTAGCCAATCACCAGCACTTTCTTCTCGTGCAGGGTGAGGTGCGTGGTCTGGAAGAAGGTCTGCCACGCGGTGAGGCCAACCATATGGCGGTTATGCAGGCCTTCTTTTACCGGCAAATCGTCCCAGTTGAAGATAGGGTAGCCCGGACGCAGGTTAGCAAGGCGGTTAACGCCGGAGCCGGTGGCTTCCAGGCAGGCGACCACGTCGCCAAACTCGCCACGCTGATGCAGCAGCGTGGTGATGTCCGCGCCCATTTCGCACAGATGCGTTGGGCGCCAGGCAATGGCTTTTTCCCACGAGTCGCGCCAGTCAGCGCCGCTCATATTGCGCCATGCGCAGGCTTCCGCTCCGGCAGCGACCAGGTAAGCGACAACGTCATCCTGCACGGTGGTTGGGTTGCAGGTGGTGAGGAAGACTTTGGCGTTTTTCTTCAGCAGGCCTTCAACCAGCGGGATCATTTTCAGGTCGAGATGCATATTGCAGGCGATACGGACGTGGCTTAAGTCTGGCAGCGCCTGAACCTGCTTAAGGGTGCGAACCATGTGGCGGGTGGACCACGCAATCTCTTTATTAAACATCTCGCTCTGGGTGCTCACGGCTGTTCCTTATTAATTGTTTTTACTGGTTTTTGTAGAATATATCATCACGTTAACGGGCGTCAGAATAGCAAAACGGCGGGCGGTTGTTAATCGGTGAAGTTGGCTTGGCAGGGATGATTTCTGCTTACCAATGTTTTGTTTTTTCCCTCGATTTTTTCTCTATAGTAGAAGCTTCATCCCCTGATAAAAACGAGAAAAGCATGATCAAGAAAGCGCTTGTTGTGTTGCTGAGCAGTGCCTTGTTGACCCCGATGATAGCGACGGCCGATAGCACGATAGTGTTCCTGCGCCACGGCGAGAAACCAGCTAATAATAGCGGGCAGCTCACCTGCAAAGGGCTGAACCGCGCATTGCAGCTGCCATCGGTTCTGTTAAGCCAGTACGGCAAACCGGATGCCATCTACGCCGCTGCGCCGAAAGAGAACAAAACAGGCAGCTCGCTGCGCCCGTTAACGACCATTACGCCGACCGCCATCCGCCTTTCTCAGGCTATCGACCTGCATTATCACGCCGAGCAGACGGACGAACTGGTGGACGATTTGCTGAAAAACCAAAGCAGCGGTCGCCTGACGTTTGTCTCATGGGAGCATAAAAACCTGGTGATAGCGGCGCAAAAGCTGGTGAAGGAAACCGGTGGCGACCCGGCCGTGGTGCCGAAGTGGCCAGGCAGCGATTTTGATTCGCTCTACATCATCAAATTGGATGATAAACAGCGCTTTAAATCCTTTAGCCGTGGAGCAGAAGGGCTGAATAACGTGCCGGATAGCTGCGTGGCTGCAGGCTGAACGGAAAGAACATGACTTCCGGTGCCTGGCCTGCAGATGAGCATGCAGGTGCCGGGAGAGTACGCCACCTACCATGCCGCTTCTGTGCGACCAAATTCCTAAAAGTGCAAAGATAAAGTCCGAAAGTTGCTCTGATACCGGCGGAAGAAATATCGGCCTCTCAGCGTTTGTTCCCTTTTTATCATTAATCCACGCCATCTCTCCTTTCTTCTGCATAACACCTTGAGGATTCAACGTGAACTATCCCAATGCCGCTGATATCGGGGTTGCATAATCATTTTGACCGCCACTGAAGGCAGCGCTATGAGAGCGCAGCGTTGGCTGGATAAGAATGTTTTTGCTATTTCGGCCTCATATTAATTGCTGTTACCTATTATGGATGGATCTGCTCTTCCGGTAACGTTGCGAACATTAAACGGAGGTGTGGGATTAACAGGGAGCGGTATCTTCGAACTTCTGCTGCTGAGCAGGGTAATTTCACCATAGCTTAGCTTTTCTGATTTTCTGAAGTATTAGTTTTTGGCCCGGTTTGCTGTTCTCAGAATGCCCTTCACGTTTTTGCATCCCATTCGTTTATGTAAAACGCCTTTTGTAAGGTTTATTTAGTTATTCAGCGTATTGGTTGCTGTGAGCCATGGGCGGTAGCGTGTGTATCACTCTTTTAACGTACTGGAAATAAACTATGGCAAGAAGTGGTTTTGATGTTCAATTAGCCTCGGTCAACGCGTTATTCCTGCGTGAACTGAAAACCCGCTTCGGGAAGTACCGATTAGGATATCTTTGGGCCATACTGGAGCCCACTTCTCATTTATTGATATTGTTGACGATCTTTGGTTTTATCATGCATAGAACCATGCCCGATATTTCTTTTCCGGTGTTTTTACTTAATGGCATTATTCCATTTCTTTTGTTTAACAATATCGCCAGGCGATCAATTGGAGCGATTGAAGCAAATCAGGGTTTGTTTAATTACCGCCCCGTAAGACCCTTCGATACTATTGTTTCAAGGGCTTTGCTTGAGGTGTTAATCTATGCCATTGTCTATGTGATCTTAATGATTGCAGTGAGTTTTCTTGACGACGGTATTATTATCAGTAATTTAGTTCTATTCGTTGTTACCTGGTTCTTTCTTGTCGTTTTTTCTTGTGGAGTTGGTTTTATTTTTATGGTCGTAGGAAAGATGTTTCCTGAAACAGAAAAATTTCTACCTATTATACTTAAGCCCCTCTATTTTATCTCCTGCATTATGTTTCCTTTACATAGCATTCCCCATGAATATTGGCCATATTTTTTATGGAATCCTCTCGTACATGCGGTCGAATTAAGCCGCAACGCTATTGTCGCAGGTTATGAATGTGATGGGGTCAGTTTAAGTTACTTGTTTATCTGCACATTAGTGACTCTTTTTCTTGGGCTGGCGCTTTATCGGACGAGTGAAAAGGCCATGTTAACCTCATGATTAAAATTGAAAATTTAACTAAAT
Source organism: Cedecea sp. (assembly GCF_036500665.1). NCBI lineage: Bacteria > Pseudomonadati > Pseudomonadota > Gammaproteobacteria > Enterobacterales > Enterobacteriaceae > Cedecea > Cedecea sp. Next base: position 11,635 of record NZ_DASYBS010000115.1, on the reverse strand, counting down.
CATATCGTACCCCGAAGGGACGACATTATGTTTTCAGAGATCTCACTATTGAGATACCCAGCGGGAAAAGTGTGGCGCTAATCGGTCGAAATGGCGCAGGAAAATCGACGCTTCTACGCATGATCGGTGGAATAGATCGGCCCGACAAAGGGAAAATCATTACCAATAACTCAATCTCATGGCCCGTAGGCCTGGCGGGAGGGTTCCAGGGAAGCTTGACGGGACGAGAAAATGTAAAATTTGTTTCTCGCCTTTATGCTGAAAAAAATGAGTATCGGGAAAAGGTTCGGTTTGTAGAAGAGTTTGCTGAACTGGGGAAATATTTTGACATGCCGATTAAAACATACTCTTCAGGAATGAAGTCTCGGTTAGGTTTTGGTCTGAGTATGGCCTTTGATTTTGATTATTATTTGGTTGATGAGGTCCTTTCTGTCGGTGATGCCAGGTTTAAAAATAAATGTTCTGAGCTATTTGATGAGCGAAGAGTGACATCAAATTTATTAATGGTTTCTCATAGCTTAAGTTCTTTAAAACAGTATTGCGATGTTGCGTTACTTATCGGGAGGAATAATGTTGTAAGATATTACGAAAACATTAATGAGGCAATATATTGGTATATCAAAGATATCTCATGATATTAGATATTAGCTCATCGATTAACAATAACGTAAGTATTTCAAGATGAATGCTATAGCTAAGAAAACAAAAAAATTATTGAAATCCCCGGGAGTTTTTTTAAGAGACTACTTTAATAAAAAACATCCTATTATAAGAAATGAAGTTGGATGCCCTGAAAATGAAGAGAGTATTTTAATAAAACACGACCTTATTCTTGAAAGTATAATTCCTACAAATTTTGATATTGACGTTGTCTATACATGGGTCAATAGTAATGATGCTGTATGGCGGAGTAAGCTTGATGCTTATCTGGGAATAGATACGGTTGATTTTGGTCATGCTGCAAAGGACCAGGCGCGCTTCAGTAATCATGATGAAATATTTTACTCAATAAAAAGCGTATTAAAAAATCTCCCGTGGGTAAGATATATCTATGTCGTCACCGACGGGCAGGACCTGAAGTTTGGCAATATATCGCCAAAAGTAAAACTTGTTGATCATAAAGATATTATAGATGAGAAGTATCTCCCTACATTTAACTCTCATGTAATAGAAGCCCATCTTCATAAAATACCTTCTTTATCTGAAAATTTTATTTATTTTAACGATGATGTCTTTGTTGGCAGACCTTTGCCTGCCGCGCATTTCTTTCGTAGCAACGGGGTTGCATCCTTATTTTTATCTAACAAAAGCCTTAAGCATATGAAAGGCCGTGGGGTGAATACACCAACGCTTAGTGCATCACTACGCTCGATATCAATTCTCGAAAATAAATTTTCAGTCAATATAGATACGCCGTTGGCGCATACGTACTTTCCCTTGAAAAAAAGCATGTTCAATAAAGTTTGGGTGTTATATAAAAATGACATTGAATCTTATCTTAATAATAAGTTTAGAACCGATCATGATCTAAATTTAGCAACATTTTTTGTTCCCTGGTTTACCTATTTAAAAGGGGCGGCGGTGCAGTCCAGAGATATATGTCATTATTTCAATATAAGATCTTCCGCTGCGCCTGGTTATTATAATCATTTGGTTTTTTGTAAAACTAACAATGAGATGCCTCATTCTATTTGTGCTAATGATTTCAACTCTACAAGCATAACAATTAAAAACTATAAAAAAATACTGATAGATAACATGAAGTATCATTTTGATAATGAAATTGACGAATTAATAAATCCCGATAAACTTGTTTAATGGTATAAATTTAATATGAATAAAAAAATCAGAAAGTTAATCAACAATCCTGGGTTATTTTTTAAGGATATGGTGTCAAAAAAACAAATGGCACTAAGAACAGTAGCTTCTGGTAAAGTTGTTGCAGGCCTTAGTTATAATATTGTAATCGTCACCAGTTCAGTTTTGAATAATTATAAAGAATGTTTTGATTCAGTTTTGGCGCAAAAGGCCAGTGAGAATATCAATGTAATTATACTTAATAAAGATGAACCAGAATCGGATGTCACTGTTTATCGTCATGGTCAACGTCTTGAGAATTGCTCATTTGAGGCAGCATTGAGCAATGAGTATACACTGTTTATTTGGTGCCAGGATTTACTGGATGTGAATTTCATATTCAATGCAGACCGTATTCTGCAGAAGCACAATAAAAATAATAACATCATTGTTACTAATAAATTTAAGTCTTCATCAATAACACAATTACCTCGTAACTATCATCCTTTTACCGCTATCTATAATAAAATACAGCCGTTGAAAGTGACGGCAAGTTCAATGATAGTTGATTCAATTTATGGCACATTTTTTTCAACAAATCTGGTAAAACAGCAGTTGGTTGAGTGCCAGGGTTACTCTTGGTTAAATTTTGACGGATTGGGATTACTCTGCAGTGTATTAGGTGATGAGCAAAGTGAACCTGTTATTTATATTTCTCGTCAATCAAAATATTTAGTTTCCGAAGAGTTGATTCATCTTCCCTTTTCGGGAACCGAATGGTCTCAGGTCGAATTGTTTGGTGCGGATTTCACGGGTGTCATAGATATATTTTATAATAATATTATTATTGAGAATGTGTGGACGCCATTGCTTAAACGTTCGCTTTTCTTTTTCCTCTTAAAATATATTAAAAAAGGGCTGGCTAACCAATCTCTTCTTGATGGGTGTTCTCTGAAAGAAGCAGAACTATTTCATCAATATTTTGCTAAGGCACTATCGATTATTGGTGAAAAAATCATCTCAACGTTTAATGTTGCATGTGCTGAACAACTGAAAGTAGGCGCATTGAATAAAATAGATATAGAACGATTTAATAGTATAGTTGATATATTACAGTATGACGAAGATAAAAATCAGGTGCTGCTTCGTTATTTTTCTGCTACCGACTATTTTGAGTCGTTTAGATGTGCGAGTGGGGAAATAGTGCCGGTTGAGATGAAAACCGTTAGCCACAATCTTTTTTTTAATACGTTTTTTTACGAAAGAAGAATATGGGTGTGTTTGGATGATTTGAATAACACATCAAAGCTTATTGTTAACATAAATAATGGTCCGACAAAGTTTAGAGGGTTAAATAAAAAAGTTGTTGCTACAATAACCTTAGGAGATATTATCAATCATTATAATGAGCTTAAACCAAAATTTAAAGTAAGTAGAAAGTATAATAATGCATGGATTTTAATGGATCGTGATAATCAGGCCGATGATAACGCAGAGCATTTATATCGATATATAAAGAAAAATCGTCCTGACATTCCAGCATATTTTGTTATCTCTAACGAATCTCATGACTGGGAGCGGCTGGAGGATGACGGTTTTAATTTATTAGCATTTGGTAGCTCTGAACATGAGGCTGCACTCGAGTCTTGTTCACGTGTTATTAGTTCTCATGCCGCACAGTTTGCTACTGATTATTTTAAAGATAAAAGGATGTTAAGTAAAAAATTTGTATTTCTCCAGCATGGTGTCATTCACAACGATCAGTCAGCTTTATTTAAACCAGACTGGAAAAAATTTGACTTGTTTCTGACCTCATCTCATGATGAATACCAATCTATCGCGGGGGAACATAGTGCTTATAAATTTACGGCGAAAGAGGTCGCACTAACCGGTTTACCTCGTCATGATGCATTAATACATTCAGATGTGCAGAAGCAGAAGATGATCCTTGTTATGCCAACATGGCGACCCGCTCTGTTGGGGAAAGTGCTCGAGGGTACGACAAGAGAATTACTTCCGGATTTCATTGAAAGTGAGTATGCGAACAAATGGAGAGATTTTCTTAGTAATGAAAGACTAAAAATGTTCGCTGCTGAGTCTGGCTATGAGATTGTTTTTTTCCCTCATGCAAATATACAGCCGTACCTTGATGAATATATCCTCCCCGAACACGTTAAAGTGCTTAGCCATGCGGCTGGTAGCATTCAGGAATTATTCTTAAAAGCAAGTGTAATGGTGACTGACTATTCCTCGGTTGCGTTTGAGATGGCCTATTTGAATAAGCCGGTATGTTACTATCAATTTGATGAAGAGGATTTTTTCCAAAAAGGTCATTACAATAAAGGGTATTTCGATTATAGAAATGATGGTTTTGGTCCAGTATTTACTTCGGAGAATAACACCATTGAATTTGTCCGTGATATAATTAGTAACCAGTGCGAGAGTTATCCACTTTATGCGGAAAGAGTAAAAAACTTCTTTCCCTTCAGGGATGGTAAATGTTGCGAGCGCGTTCTTAATGCAATACTCCAGCTTGATGAAAAGACTTCTCACTCCTCTTCGATTGCACCCGAGGATTGGGCTGAACAAGCCGTTATTTTTGACCAAATCCGTTTTGCATATGACCGTTATCATCAAATTTTTCAGAAAATGTCTCCTGAAGAAATGTGCAATGTCGATCGTCGGCATCATCATAATTATTGCAATGTCCTTCTCCATCATGGTGATTTTGATAGGGCGCAAGCATTTTTCAGCGCCACTGAAAAGGATGAGCAAGAAAACCAATTATTCTATATCAAATCTAACATAATCCGTTCATTAACCCATCTTCATCCATTAGATTCGGTGGTCATAAAATCACTTAGTTGTGACGATTATGAATATATTAATAGTTTTATTTCAGAATCGACAGCTAAAGAGACGGATAAAACTCATCACCCCATTGATACACTGCATGTTGCGGATTGTGATTATCGTTCTACTCGAAGAAAGGGAAGTGATTTCATCCATTCCTTTATTAGTGATGATACTGTCAACCTGAGGATATTAGAGATAGAGAGGAAATATTCTTCAGCGATTGTGTGTTACAACGCGATGGACAGTAAGGATCGTGAATTCATTGTCAATAAAGCTATTTATATGCGATCGCTTAGAGCGCTAAATAAATGGGCTTTAATCATCGATTTTGCAAAGACAAATATTTTACAGGGACGGACAGGGATTCATTGTTTCGCCTCTGCATATTTATATGCTATGCGGTGTAATAAAAAAATAGCACCCAATTTTTCAGATTTCGATTATGTTTTAAGCGACGTGGAAAACATAGATTTTAGTACCATCAAAGATTTTCTTTATTATTGTTTCTTTATTAAAAACTACAAGAATGTAGATGTCATTATTGCCAGGCATTTTCGTGAAATCAACACGGTCACGCTTGAGAACTATTGCACTATATTATGCCGGGAGAAAAGAGTTTCATATTGTTATGAGATGTTGAAATCTATTCCCTTCGATGAATTGTCAATTAAAGGCTTAACGCTATTAGGTGAAATGGCATTGTTAAATGATGAATTCGATATTTCCATTAACTCATTTAAACGTGCCAGTCTGTTGAATTTGCCGAAAGTAGATAAAAATTTACAGGTGCGCTTAAATTACGCTATGTCCTGTGAGCGAGATTTTTATGAAAGAAAGTCATTAGTAACTGAAGTAGTATGAGTTTAAATAACTCACTCGTCCTTAATTTATATTAGTTTATTTAAGCTACATTATTGCGAATATATATAATGAAATATGCACATTTAAAATTTGGTGAGTTTGAAGGGTTAGCCAAAGGTGTACTAGTGGTTGATGACGATGAAATTCCAGTAGCAGGGAAAAAAGGCAAGTGGTTGACAAATATACCATTGCCGGAAGGAGGAAAGGTCAATCTCAAAAGTGATAATGAAAATATTTCTTTAGTCGTGAGTGCGGCAAAGCTTTTTCATCCCGACCAGGTGAATTTTGATGAGCGCTATCATATACAGAAGCACTCTTTGCAAGGTGAGGATATATACTACTCAATATCGGGTAATACTATTAATCCTCGTAAAATACTGGTCACTTTTCCTGGGGTGAGTAATTTTGATAATGTCAATTATCGCCTAAGTGCTATGACATCTTTGCAAAGTAACTTAAAGGATATGCTCATCCTTGCTTTTCAGGACCGTGAGGCTACGTATGGAAACTACATGCATCACACTGAAAATGGTTACCCACTTAAATCGATAGCCATCGGATTGATTAGTGGGCTGTGTTCTCGTCATGGGATAAAAGAAGAGGATATCATATTCTATGGTAACTCCAAAGGTGGCTCTATTGCCATTGACTATATAGAAAGATTTCAGTCTTCTTACTTTTTTATAGACATACCACAGCTTGATCTTTTTAATTATCAATCACAAAATGCAATTATGAGATACAGCTTAGGTGTGGATACGCGAAATTACTATAACTTCTTACAGTATTTGCCACAGATCAATAATCGACGTGTTTGTTACTCCTTCGCTGAACAAGATTTAGATGCCTCATGTGGTTTACCTATGAAGTCGTTTTCTGGTTTAACCGTCTCAATGCTAAAAGATATGAAACACTCAGGCTCTGCGATGGAATTTGTGAAAAAACAATTCACCAAGGTTATTCAGCTCATGAATGAATCTGGGGCGATCATGCGAGCACCGATAGATATGAAATATGAGGTAAAAGACGGCTTCCTTTATTTGAGAAGAGCCCTTGGTGCATTTAAACATCATGATGATTTACGTAAAATATATTCTGAAGTTGAATTCACGAAAGAAGATGAGTCCTACTCTATTTCGTTAAATCAAATTTTTAATAGATGCATCTACGTTTACTGGCGATACGGCTTTGATATACTAAGACACCTAAGCCCTGGTACCTATAAAATGAAACTACATGTCTATTATGATTTCAAGGAGTTTGTTTATCCTTTGAATCAGATGGTGACTCTCGATGACAAAGGCAGTATCATTATTCAATGATGGATATATGGTTATAATATATATACAATGGTTTTGAGAGGGCTTGGTTATATTTGAAAAGCATCTGATTATACATCAGATGCTTTTTTGTTTGTCATGGAATAAGTGCTGGCAATTTTATTGAATGAAGAGGTTGCAATGGTTGAGCTAAAATCATCATGAGGTTTTTTTCCATAGTAAACCGCATTGATTTGAGTATTTTTCAATAACCAATTTCTAAACTTTTTAAAGAGTCTTATATCAGGCTTGAAGTCTGAATTCCAAAATTGATTAAGATCGCCCTGATAAGTTATCTCCCGGATATTATACAATGCTTTTCCCATTACTTTTAATGGCTTATTATGGATCAATGCTGAAAGCCCTGCGGTACTATTGATGGTAATAACGGCTTTCGCATGAGTCAGTAATTCAGGTACGGGAATATCATGGACGTATATAACTCGCTTGTGAATACCATACTTTTTCCCCAGGCGGAGAATGAGAGGTTTATAAAGACGATGGCCGCGATCCATTGGATGATGCTTGAAAACCAGCATTGTCGTCGGTGGTGCGTGATGTGAAAAAGAGAGCATAACTTCATTGATGAAATCACGAACATCATCGTAGTGGCTATGATTTCGAATTTGACTGTCGTTATAAACCTGTAAAACGGCAAGATAATAACGTTCACTGAATGTCGTTTGTAGAGCGCCAAGGACATTACGCTGCTGATATTTGTACCATACCTTACGCCAGCCGGCCCGAAACCAGCAGCGTGCCTCATACCATGGAGAAAAAGACTTGTGGTGCTGATAATGCGGGTATTTTTCGTGAACGTACCAGCTTACCAGATAGTACCAGGCCGCATGCCACATTCGTTTCAGGGATGATGGCTTAAGCCTGAGCTCCTCAGCCGTGGCCGCCGGGCTTTCCTCCAGGTGATGATAGAATTCAGGCTCCCTTGGCGTTGCCGAGTAGGCGTTAACACCACCGGCCTCAAGCGTGATGAAGTGTGGACGCAGATATCCTTCCTCAAAAGCAAGAAAGCGCACGTCTTTTAAATCCGTCCAGCGATGAGCAAGCTGATGCAGCGGTCGACAGTCGCCAAAACATAGGATCGTGTCGAAAGGGTACTCCTGATAGAGATCCTCCAGCCAGGCAGGGAATGTTTTTGGCAACTGATTAAACACTCTGTAATTGCCGTTGCGGCAATAGAACCGATCTCCACCGTTGAATACAACCTGTACGGTTTCACGGCCAAGCGTCTCCAGCCAGGCTGAAAGTTTACTAAAGAATGGCCCCATGGGGCCCTGTAAGAGGAGGTACCGCCTTCCTGACAGTAGCGCTTTTACCGCATTGTTCTGCATAAACATCCTTGTGTTTCAGAAGACTAACTAAATCTTACTTTGTAAAGCATGCTTAGTTTTCGGTAGAGTCTGAGCAACCAGTCATATCTGCTGCAGACGGGATTGATTTTTCCTCTCGGTACTGAGATCAGGTAATGAACGGCATCTTCTACCTCAATGGGGTGCAGGTAGTGCGGGTGAATATAAGTTGGGTAGGCAATGAGGCTGTGATAGATCAATTCATCCAATCCCAGACGTTTAGTGCGACGAGGGCTCTTATGCTCATCGACCGTCAGACCCCAGCCGGCATAGAACGGCAAGCCATAGCAGAAGACTTTTTTGCCATGCAGCAACCCTTCGAATCCGGACAATGATGTTAGGGTATGGATCTCATCACTTTGCTGGATGCAGGTGATGATATCTGCATTCAGAGCCTGGATATTCGCCCATCGAGCAACGTCCTCAGAAGAGACGTGTCCTTGCCGATTACCGGCCAATACATCTGGATGCGGTTTATAAATGATAAATGCATCTGGATTACGTTCCCGAACCGTGCGGAGGAGTTCATGGTTAGTTTTTATGGAACGTGTTCCGGTGATTATCGAGGCGTCGTCTTCCACCTGTCCGGGAACCAGAAGTACTCGTTTCCCGGTTGCCGCCGAAGGAAGTAACCAGGATTCTCCCAGGTTATATTTACTGAGCTTACTGTCTACCAATTGCTTGCGGAGGCTGATGGCTCGTCGGCGTTGGCTCTCCTCCAGATCGCTCTGTTGTAGCAGGGTTTCAAGGTCGCTGGGTCGGCTGGCATCGTAGTAGATACCGCTTTTATCCAGCACCAGAGAGAGCGGTGGGTGAAGATCGGAACCTAAACCGCCAGAGCGTAAAAAACCGTCCTCCATACGCCATATAGAGAGATTGTGGCGTACAGCTTTCTTCTGCCATCGCTGCTCACCATGCACGCCCCAAACAATGCACACAGTCGCGATGCGGTTGGGGACGCGTGAGCTGAATAGCTTATTGTCTCCGGTGGTTAAAAAAGGCCTGACAACTGCAGACTTCCATAAGGTTAAGCCAGGAAGCCAGAGGTTACCTTTACGCTGTTGATGAAAGCGGCGCTGACAAGTCAGCCCTGATAGCACGTCGAAAAGCGTTCCCGGCTTGCCGGTTAAGGGATGGATATAGCGGCTATAGCGAAAATAGGCGGCGCTGAACAAATCGATAAGCGATGCCTTTCCTCTGCGAGAAGCCAGCCGGAGGGCCTGAGGGTGGCGATCGTCTGTTAAGCCCCAGCCGGCGTACCAGGGTTGACCATAGCAGCTAACAGGAACACCCGACAGAAGAGCTTCAAAACCGTATTGCGATGTCATCACGTAAGCGCGCTTAATGTAGCGGAACAGCGAATGTGGGCTAACATCGTGGTCAAGTAGCGTTATCCGCGGATGTGAGAGCGATTCGGTGAAATAGCCCTTTTTCTTTCCGCTCAACACGTCCGGGTGCACTTTGAGCCAAATTTCAGCATCAGGATTTTCCCGGACCGCGTCTTCGAGCATTCTTTTAAAATCGGCTTCTCCGGCGTTCCCGTACTCAACGGAAACATCCCCCAGGGTTTGATCCACCACCAGTACCGCACCATCCAGCATGGGATTTTCAGGGGAAAACGTGGCCGAGTGATTATATTTTGAGAGATCGTTTTTCACGATAAGGTCAATCGCCACGCTGGCCTGAGAAGCAAACTCGGCATTACCTTCGGTATCCTGGATAAGTTGTTCCAGCGTGCTGGGAGCGGAGGCATCGTAATAAATGCCTTTATAATCGACGACCAGCGAAAGTGGCGGGTGGCCATGGATGCCTAATCCAAAGGAACGAATAAAACCGTCCTCCAGACGGACGACAGGCACCCCGGCCTTACTGGCCAGAGAAACCGGCTTCCTGCCGCTTGGGCGATGTCCCCACACGGCAACCGCCGTTACAGAGCCCGGCATCGGTTGCCGTGATGAGAGCTTCTGGCATGTCATCGGTAAGAAATGTTGCAGATGCGGAATACGCCAGATGCCGCTTGAAAATATACCTAACACCTTGTCAGTTAAACTCCTGCATATGCCTTACTTTTATTTCCAGAAAAGTAAGGCGGGCGGTTAGAGCGTCAGTATGACTTTTGCCGCAACGGCAAGCTGGTAAAGGATGGTGGAGATCCCGCGAGTGATTTCGATGTTCTTCGATTCATATTTCGGCAGCACCATAATTTCGTCCCCGGCCTGAAGCGTTCCGGCATCGTCAGCATCCAGGGTTGCGCCGTTCTGGCGAATAACGATGATTTTCGAATTGCCGGATTTTTGCGTTAACCCACCGCATTTTTCGATGTAATGCTTCGGCTTTAGCCCCTTTTCCCAACTCACTGCATTTGGGAACAACACTTCACCATGTACCATTACCAGTGACGTTCTTTCCGGAATGGTGATGACATCTCCATCTTCCAGCAGGACTGAATCGATAGTTGTTTCGCTAAGCACCACTTCACCTTTGGGTACAACCTGGCGGGCTTTAGCAACAAAACGACTCACCAGCTGCGCTTCTTGCAGGCGCAGGCGTGATTCTTCCTGTGTAGAGGATTGGGCGGATAGCGAAGCCTGTTCCAGCTTCTGCAACGCAAGATCCAGCATCTCTTTTTGGCGCAGGGCAACGGAACGGCGGTAGAGCTGAATGGCGCTTATCTGAGACATGCTATTTGGCCTAATCTGCGCCAACACCTGACGCATGCTTGCGCCATACGGCAGGACAATGGCGTGTTCGCCGGAGTGCGCCCCTTCGATACGTACCTGTATCGTACCGGCATAGCGGTCAGTGCTGATAATCAGCTTATCCCCGTCCTGAAGCGAGCGACCCGCAGCGGAAAGTAGCGGGTAATACTCGCTGCGCTTTGCACTTCCCTGCTGGCGAATGATGGTCATATGAGTTGCTCCGGGCTTCGGGCGAGCCCAGCTCAGCGCCTCAGCGATCGGTATCGTGTTGGCTCGAAACTCAAATTCATAGCTATTGAAGACATCGCCTTCGACGCTAAAGGTGTGCTGACGAGGGCCAACAACAATAGTGTCACCATCGGCGAATTGCGACAGGCCAAGCTTTCCGTCCAGCAGGAAGTCGTACAGGTTTACCCGGGTACGTTGATGAGAACCACGTTTCACCGTGATATTTACGTAGCTTCCTCTTTCGCTGTCGACGCCGCCCGCTTTACTCAAGTAGGAGAGCAGAGAGTCCGACGCGACGCCGCCGTATAAGCCGGGATTGCGCACGTAACCTGTGACAAAGACTTTGACGGGCTGTGCCTGGAGCAGTGTGAACCGCCCCGGAAATCCTGGAGACTAAACTCCTTGAGAAAGAGGCAAACAGGATGACTAAAAATACGCGTTTTTCCCCTGAGGTCCGCCAGCGGGCCATCCGTATGGTTCTGGAGAGTCAGAACGAATACGACTCACA